>WJOV01000116.1 GCA_009618475.1 Methanosarcinales archaeon
TAGTGGAGGCGTTGAAAAACGGTGAAGACGTGCATATCAAGGGAGACGTGGGCAAGAGACTCGGTTCAAGTTTGGGTGTTGACCTCGTTTTTTTCGGTGGCAGCGGAAAGGAATTGCCCGGGGTGGGGTCAATAATAGTGAATGGAAATGCAGGCTCTTATCCTGGGATGAGCATGCTTTCAGGTGCCATTTACGTTAAGGGTGAAGTTAAAGAACCTCTGGGCAACGTGGTGCAAGTAAAATCCGATTTGGAAGGTTATAAAAAATTCGTTTCGATAACCTGGCTCTTGCATCATCCCGAAGAGCGGGAAATGGAGAGCATACTTGAGCCTAACGAGTTTAAAGAAGGGGAGCTGATTCTTACTGACGGGATTTTGAGAAGCACGCTTGCTGCTCGTTGCATGAAAGAGGCGAAGGTGCATGTAAAAGGAAATGTTGGGATAAGCGCGGGCATATTGATGCGGAAAGGGTTGGTCTTGATAGAGGGTAATGCCGGTATGAACGCTGCTGCGTTGCTTAACGGTGGTAAAGTTGTAATATTGGGCGATGCAGATGAATTCTTAGGCGTGGAGTTGATAAAAGGGGTTGTGTTCGTAAAGGGTAAATGTAAGGGCTATGTCGGTGCTAAAATGACTGGTGGAAGGATAATTTGCAGGAGGACGAAGCCCATTCCGCCGGTTAAGGAAACAAAACTTGAAAAGGGTGATTTAGCGTTGCTCGCCGAGTGCGGAATTTCTGGTATGCTTACGCTGAATTATGGAAGGTATGAGGTTTCAGGTGTGAGTGAAGAATGAATTTTGAGAAAAGTCTGAAAAGATTGTTACACTGAGGGAATAAAAATGGTCTTCGCGTTAGACTCAAAGAGATAAAAGCCGAAGTTGCCACATTGGGTCAAGAGATAACGCTAACAGAAGCGGAAGAGGGGATAAAAAAGCTTTACCAAAAGAACTTATTTTTGGGTCAAACCTTTTTCTAAAAGGTTTGTTTTAATACACAAAAGCCAGCAATTGCCCACCCGTCCCTACTTCCATCGCTTTTTCATGTCCCATCACACCCTTTGGAGTCGTAACTATCAACAGACCGAACTCCCTCGCAGGTAGAAACCGCTTCTCCCATGCCTCATATTCCTTCGCACGGACGTAAAACCGCGGCTTTATCGCATTGCAATTGTTTATCTTACCACAAAGCTTCACCTTGAAGAAACCCGCTTTTCCATCTTCTACGAATTCAAATTCCTCTATGTAGCCGCCTTCTTGCATTACCCCCAGCACGTTCCCTATCAGCTTTGAAGCCGGTTTTATCCTGCATTCCATCTTCCCTACTCGTTCCGTATTCTTTATATGCGAAAGAGCATCCGCAAGCGGATCGTTTAACGACATTGTTTTTCACTCTTCTCCTTTTTATCTCTTATACTCTTAATTATACTTCTTAAACCCTATCTCCCTCGCTATCTCCCTGAAGCACTGCCGGCACAGATAAATCTCGTATCTTCGTATCAATCCCCGTCTTCTACCGCATCGCCTGCAAGCGTTTGCACCCCTTCCAAATCTCTTATCCTTATTTCTCTCCATTTACTCTCTTTCCCTTCACTTTTCTCTCTCCACAAAATATTCCGCCAAAGCCACCATTCGCTCCTTTAGCTCTTCTTTACCCTCTATTTCTCTTATCTTATCCGTTCCCTCGCGCAGGTATCGCATCGCTATTTCTTCCGAATAATCTATCGAACCATACTTCCTGAACAAATTAACCACTTCTTCTATTTTTTGTTTATCGTAATTATGAAGACATTTATATATATTTTCCTTTTCGTCCAATTCACACTGCTCCAAGCAGTTGATGAGAAGCAAAGTAGGTTTCCCTTCTGCAATGTCCCCCCCTATACTCTTCCCGTATTTTCCCTCTTCCCCTATCACGTTAAGAATATCGTCTCTTATCTGGAATGCAATTCCAATATCTTCCCATGCACTGCCCAATTCCTCCGCTACTTCGTTCGATGCGCCACCTGCAATGGCACCGCATTTAGCGGAAACCGCGAATAGTTTCGCAGTCTTTTTCCTCAACATCTCTATTACTTCCGACTCGCTCATCTCCCCCCTATCCTTGAACTCAAGGTCCATCGCTTGCCCCTCTACAAGCACAACGCTAAGCTCCGCAAGCTCTTCAAATATTCGCCACGCCCTCTCTACACCCAACAATCTCTCGTTCTCCCTCAACGCTCCGTAACACAAAGCGTATAGTCCATCTCCCGCATTCACCGCAATGGGAACCCCATATTTTATGTGCAATGCCGGTTCTCCACGTCTTAGCTCGCTCCCGTCCTCTATGTCATCGTGGACCAAAGAGAAATTATGGAAGAACTCGATACATATCGCCGTTGGTATCGCCTTTTTTATATCGCCTCCTACCAACTCGCAAGCCATGAGGCATAACGAAGGTCTTAACCTTTTCCCGCCTCTTCCCAACAGGTCAATTATGGGCTTATAAAGCGTATCCGGCTCTCTTCCAGCCAGGTTCCTTTTATACGCATCTTCAAAAATATTTACGTAGGTATCAATGCCCTGGTTCAGGTTGCGATTGCCGGATTTCACCATGACTTAATTATGGCACGCATCGCATTTTAAATTAAATTAACCTTTTCCTTAAGAGAAAGAAAAGTGCTTGCTAAAGAAAAGAGGCATCAAATCCCGTGCTTCCAACTGACGACCATCCTTTGCTGATATTTCGTCAAATCCGCCCGTCTTATTATCACCCTCCTCATTGCTGCTCCTCCTGTGGTGCGAATAATAAATTGCAAAAGGCACTGCCTCCTTTGTATGCACCTTCAACGACACAGGCGTGTAGTGGTCTGGCATGACTAATACCTTATAACCCTCATCGGTATCTGCAAATTCATCCTCTAATCCTCTCAATACCTTACCCACCACCAACGCATCGAAATCCTCTATCGCTTTCACTTTCATGTCTATATCACCGAGATGCGCTGCCTCATCCGGCGCTTCTACGTGAACCAGAACAAAATCCTTAGCCTTTAAACTCGTAATTGCATATTCCGCTTTTCCCTCGTAATTCGTGTCAATATACCCCGTAGCGCCCGGCACGTCTATCACCTCCAAACCCACATACCTCCCCACTCCTTTTACGAGATAAACACCCGAAATCACCGAACCGCTCACTCCATACAGCTCGCTAAACGCAGGCATTACTGGCTTCCTGCCTCCGCTCCAGAGCCATACCATATTCGCCTTCCTCTGGTTATTCGCCGCCCTTCTCTCGTTTATCTCGTGGGCATCCAGTATCTTCTTCGAGGTAAGTGTAATATGCCTTAATAATTCATCCTCCGGTAGCTCCGCATCCACCTGCGCACCAATTATGTCATGCGGGGGTGCGCCACCCAGCTCTATTTCCCCCTCTTCCAAACTTAAATATTCTGATTTGAGAACCAGAACGTTTCGATAGCTAACGCCGGGATAAAACTCAATTCCTTCTACACTAAATTCTTCGTTAAGTGCCGCTATTAACCCCTTCGCCTCGTCGTTTGTTATATGCCCGCCACTGTAATCTTCTATTCTTCCCTCTTTCTCTGTTATGAGATTGCACCGAAACGCGACATCGCCCTCATCGAGTGGTATGTGCATCCCCATCGCTTCCAACGGACCCCTGCCCGTGTAATATCTCGCGGGCTCGTATCCAAGAATAGAGAGTGTGGCAATATCGCTTCCGGCGTTCATCCCCTCTGGTATTGTCTTTACCACGCCGCACATGCCCGCAGTAGCGATGAAATCGAGGTTCGGCGTATTCGCAATCTGTAAAGCAGTCTTGTCGCCATGCTCAGGAATCGGATAATCAGCCATCCCATCCCCTATTAAAATCACGTATTTCATTCCCATACCCACAACAATATTTAAATCATACTTTCAATGTTATAATTGTGTGAGGTAAAAAATGGAGACCGATATACCGCTGAGGGAGATAATGGTGCGAGAGGTAGTGAAGGGGGATAAGGACGTAAACGTGAAGGAAGCGGCGAAGATGATGAAGAAATACGATGTGGACAGCATTATTGTGCTTAACAATGGGGAGCCAGTAGGTATAGTTACACAAGGGGATATAATTAGCGAGTTGGTGAGCAAGGACACAACGCCAAGCACTGTGAAACTGAAGGACGTAATGACGACTCCTTTGATAGCCGCGTCTCCGGACGATCGCCTCTCGGATACAGTGAAGAAAATGGCATCGGAGAAGATAAGAAAGCTGCCAATCTTAGAGGGTGGTAAGCTGGTGGGCATAGTGGCTGATGTGGATATACTCTCCGTCTCGTCGCAGATGAACTCGATACTGGCGGAATTAATAGAGATGCACGTGGAAAGAGAGATACTGGAATCAGGGAGTGAAGGAGAAGGAGTGGGGCAGGGTATATGCGAGAAATGCGGAAGTTTCTCACATTACGTGGTAATGAAAGACGGGCTGATGGTGTGCGAGACTTGCAAAGAAGAACTGGAAACGGAAGGTGAATAAACCAAACCCGCTAATCCCGGATTCCTACCTTTGACACCGAGAACACCGCCTCTGCTTCTGGCAGGTTAGGTGAGTCAACTAATTTTGCTATTCTCTTCTCACCTTTTGACTTTCGCAGGTATATTCTGAAAGTAGCGGTATGTCCTACTATGTGACCGCCTATGGGTCTTGTAGGGTCGCCGAAGAATGCGTCCGGTCTCACCATCACCTGGTTAGTTATCATTACCACCGCATTATTGAGGTCTCCAAACCTGAGCGCGTCGTGTAGATGCTTGTTTATCTTTTGCTGCCTGTCTGCCAGCGTCCCCCGACCTACATATTCACTTCTGAAATGCGCGGTTGCCGAATCTATTATCATTAACCGCACCGGCTTTTCGGTATCCTTCAGGTCCTCTGCAACCTCTTTCGCCTTCTGCACCAGCAATATCTGGTGATTTGAGTTATAAGCACGTGCAACGTGTATATTTTTAAGAACGTCTTCGTAATCAAGTTCCGCACCTTCCGCCATATCCTTTATTCTCTCCGGTCTAAACGTATTCTCTGTATCCACCATTATGACAGAGCCGTTTAAACCTCCCTTCTCCAGTGGTAATTGAACGTTTACTGCGAGTTGGTGTGCTATTTGCGTCTTCCCACTGCCGAATTCACCGTAAAACTCGCTCATCGCTTGCGTCTCGAGACCACCGCCCAATAAATCATCGAAAGATTTAGACCCCGTAGTTAGCTTGCCTACGCCCAGTCTCCGTTCTAATATCTTATCTCCGGTCTCAAACCCGCCAATGTCCGCGGCGTCCCTCGCAGAATTTATTATCTTTGCTGCCGTTGCTTCTCCTATCTCTGCGGTTGCCACCAACTCCCCTGGAGACGACACTGCTATCGCTTCCAACGAATTTAAACCTGCTTCACGTAATTTCTCCGCTATTGCAGGTCCAACACCCGGTAAGTCCTCTATTTCCACTTCCTCTCTTCACCTCTTACCACCAGAATAATAGGTATAACAATAACAATACGTCAAATATCTTAATATTTAAACTTTAAACCTTCACTCAAATCAAAATACAAACACCAGTGCTACTACTACCGAGCCGAATTTACCCACTTCTACCTCCTCTGATTTTACTTCTAACTTCTTTCCCCCTATTTCTATTTTCTTATCATGAATCCGTGTCTCCGCCATCTTATATAACTTCTCGCTTATCTTTGCCACCAGATATTCCCTTGAATAATGCCCATGATGCTCGCAGATGATACCGAATCCATGCTCATTTTCGCTTCCTATCCTGCCGTATCCTATACCAGCGCCAATAACCTCGTCCGATTTACCATCTGCTCTAGACATCACGCAAAACGTTATTTCACCGGCTGTTAGCGTCACTTCGCTTCGCTCTATTTCCACCGCGTTCGCAGGAAGTATGGATGAAACCTCTACCAGATTGCATTCGCTTATCCCTGCATTACTTAAAGCGAGGTCAAAAGCGATAGCCTGCTCGAAGTCCATGCCCACACCGGAAGTGACAAAAAACGCCCCTGGTATCAATCTCTCTTTCTCCATTTCTGACCCACCTTGCCCATTTGCCTTATTGCCTATATAACACCTCCACTTCCTTCATTGTAGGAAATACGTTTCCCACTCTTCTTTTACTTATATGTGTTGCAGCACAGGCATTAGCAAATCTAAGACATTCCTCCGCTTCCTTTTCTCGCAAGAAGGCGAATATAAAACCTGCGTTGAACACGTCCCCCACACCCGTTGGGCTTATCGGCTTCACGTTAAACGCAGGACAGTTTATATCAAAATCTTTGGTTATCCACGAGGAACCCTTTGCACCTCTATGAACAATCACGTTTTTACATCCTTTTTCTAATAATTCATGCTCTCCTTCCCCCTCTTTCCCCTTCCCACACAATCCCTTTATCTCCGCTTCGTTAACAAAAAGAAAATCAGTATAAGGGAGGAAATCAAAAACGGTTTGTCTTGCTGATGCCGTCCATCCAAGGTAAGCGCTCCATCCTATATCTACACCGGTATAAACGCCGCCTGCAGATTTAGCAAAACCGAGTGTTTTTTTGTTTGATGGAAAAAGACCTGCTGTGTTCCAGTGACCGGCACGCATCAAGAATCTTGTTTTCCGCAGAAGTTCAAAGTCTATATCCTCTTCCTTCAAGTCCAAATTCGCTCCCCTGTCGGACAGCATAGACCTGCTGCCGTCTTCAAAGGATATGCTTACCGTTATCCCCGGGTGCGGAAACTCTTCTTTTTCGGAGACCGCAGCGAAGCAGCGAACGCGCGATTTTTGCAACTCTGACGTTATCCAACTCGAAAGCACGTCGTTTCCGGTTTTGCAGATGAGTGCAGTTTTCAATCCCAGGGAAGCACATGCAGCGGCGCAGTTCCCCGCCTGACCTCCTATGCTGAACATAAATTCACAGCCTATCTGCTTGTCACGCTCCGGATAATCCCGGACTGGCAGTGTGGCTATATCACAGAACACGTCGCCTATGGCTATTACATCATAGTCATGTCTTTCTCTTCCCCTCTCCACATGGGCTCCTTCTTGCTTTGTTGTCATAGACTACTTTAGGTCTTCCAAAGTTATTCATCGTTGTATAAAAGCAGCCAAAGCTTGATTTTCTATTCGCTTTGCGGCAAAATCAGCAATGTATTCAAGTTTACCCTTCGCTTCCGAATCTTCGAGTCCTTCGATACACTTTTTCGCATCCCACACGAGGTCGTTAGATAGCCGGATTGCATAGTTAATCGAGCCGGAATTTATGAAAATTCCCCGGACCCTGTCAATATCAGAACTGCCAATACTTTCCCTTGACAGAATCTCTATCAAATACTCCTTTTCCGAAGTATTTACATGATTTAATGCGTGAATGAGATGAATGGTTCGTTCACCATTTTTGATGTCTAACCCCACGGGCTTTCCTGTTTTCACAGGGTCACCGCAGATATCTAAAACGTCATCCTGAATCTGGAATGCCAAGCCCAAATTTTTACCATAATTGCGAAGATTCTCTATTTCCGCTTCGTTTCCACAACCAAGCATGGCTCCTGCTTCTGTGCTCGCCATAAATATCGAAGCGGTTTTCAGTGCTGCCACCTCCATGTATGATTGCTCTGTCACCTCCTGTAAGCTCCGTAACCTTAACGTGAACTCTAAATACTGCCCCATGGCAATGTCGGAAACAGCACTCGAAACCAAACCCACGACTTCAGGCACCCCGCATCTCGCCAGCATCTCGCAAGAAAGCCCAAACAAAAAATCACCTATGACTATCGCCTTTTTTTCGCCATACCTTGCGGGGTTGGAAGGGTTTTTCCTTCGTATGTAATTCTCATCTATAATGTCATCGTGAACCAGAGAAGCATTATGGAGGAGTTCAATAGCTACGGCGGTGTACAAAGCCTTGTCCCTGGAGCCACCAACTGCCTCCGTCGATAGAAGGCAGATGATAGGACGAAGTCGTTTTCCACCCGTATCCCGTATATAGTTCAGCGCATCGTATAGAATTTTATTCGAGCACCCCTGCATCTTTTCCTCAATGACCCCGGATAACTTGCGGTTGAAATGCTGCACTTCCTCTCGAAGCATACCTTCTTTCATCTCCATTCAATATATAAACTCCCTTTATAAAATACCTCACTATTTTGAAAATATAAACCTGGAACAAAAACAACGACAAAAAGTTATTTATTACATCAATAGAAATGTAGCATTTATGAGACTGGGCATCTTCCTTTGCACCTGCAACAATACCGTAAACATAGATTTTAAAAAGATCAAAAAAGGCTTGGGTAAAGATAAAGAAGTTGAGGTCGTTGAACTCAATGACCAACTGTGCCAGGGCGGGTTGGATTATATCATAGACGACATCAGAAGATTGGAGCTTGATGGCATAATAATAGTTGGGTGCACGGAAAAAAAGCGCATCTTTGAACGCGTGACGTCGGGATTTGGCTGTGATACTTTCTTCTTAAACGTCCGCGAACACTGTGGCTGGGTGCATGAAAGAAAAGAAGCGACGGAAAAGGCGAAAAGCATGATAAAAGCCGCTATCGGTTATGTCACGTTAAAAAGCTCAATTCCCGAACCTAAAAAAATCGCGGTGGACGTTGGATACGATGTGCTGGTAGTAGGGGATGGAGGAGCAATAGAAGTTGCAAAAAGTCTTTCCAATCTGGCTAACGTGCATCTGGTGACAAAGAACGTGCAAGAATGGTGTGATGACGTTGTGATACACGTTGGCGAAGTTAAAGGCGTAAGGGGAAATATCGGCGAATTTGATGTGGAAATAGAGAGGAATATAGATGTAGAGCGGTGCATATCCTGTGGTCTTTGCGCTGATGCGTGCCCGAAGAATGCGATACGATATGACGCGGTGTACACGATTGAAGCGGGATGCGATGAATGCGGCGACTGTATTGAGGTATGTCCAACGGGTGCCATTGATTTCCATAATCGGGAGGTCATTCATGCAGGGCAGATTCTGGCGATAACCAAAGATAAGGGCAAGGGCAAGAGCAAGGAATGGAAGTGGGCAACACAATTCGGGATTTATACGGCGGCGGCGGTGGATGACGGAGATGCACAGGGCAAAGCGATTGAACTCGTATCGAATTTAGGTGAAATAGAGAAGGATAAGTTTTTGGAGTTGGATTTGGAAAGATGTGCAAGTGGTAGGAGCGAATTAATTGGCTGTGAGTTCTGTTTACCCTGTCCCTACGGGGCGATAACGAGGGATGGGGATAAAATAGCATTCAGCGATGTGAGCTGTCAAGGATGCGGGCTATGCACTTCGCTATGCCCTTTATCTGTTCCGCAGTTACAAGAATATCCAAACCATTTAATATATTCCCAGATAGGAAACCTATTATCGGGTGATTTAGCCAAAAAAGTACTTTTATTTGTCTGTCCAGAACACTTTGAGACGTTAAATGCCGTTGGCAGGAAGAAAATAAAACATCCTGCGTTGCTGCCTCTCTTCGTGCCTTGCATTGATTCGCTCTCCGAAACGCACATACTCAGTGCGTTTGCGCTTGGAGCTGATGGTGTTATTCTGTTGGGCTGTGAGAACTGTCACCGTGAAACGATAGAATCAACGATAAAATTCGCGAATATGACCTTGTCAGCATTCGATTTAGGTTCAGGTTCAGGTTCAGGTTCAGGTTCAGGTTCAAGAGAAAGGGTGCTATTGATAAGCGATGGTCATGGTCAGCTCCCGGATAACTACGTCAAGATAAGTGCGGATTTCGTGGAGAAGCTAAGGCAATCTCCGCTTAAAAAGGCGAAAACCGCGGGGAAGATTGACTTTGATAAGCCAAAAAGGGAAGTCTTATTGGACTTGATACAAAACTTCTCATCGAGAACAAAAGCGCATCTGACTTTAGTAGAGGAGAATACGCAATTTCCATTCGCGGACGTGCTTATTGACGCTTCTAAATGCACGATGTGCAATGCTTGCGTGAATTTGTGCTCGACAAATGCCCTGAGTAAGGAAGAGAATAAAGTCAATTTTGTATATGGGCGCTGTATTGCCTGCGGCTTATGCGAGCGGGCATGCCCGGAAGAAGCGATTGATTTGAAGCGGGTGCTTGATTTTTCGAGGCTGGTTGAGAAAGAAGGGCGAAAAGTGGCTGAATCAGAGCTCATTGCATGTGCGGGATGCGGGAAATTGTTCATGAGCAGGTCGGCGTTTGAGCGGATATCGGGCATATTAAGAGAAGGTGAAGGGAAAGGAGAACTCAGCGTAGAGGCGCAATTAGAATTGCTCGGATATTGCGGAGACTGCCGAGCTTCAAAAGCGGTTGAGAAGGTGATTACATTTAAATAGGTGCGTGTGGTAAATTAATTAAGAAGCCCGGGCATTCTTTATTTCTGGCGATAAAATGAGAAAACGATGGAAGAAACAAAAGAGATTTTGGAAATGAGAAGAAACTTCTATGCCTTTTTGCATCGTATGTATTTAGAGGAGCCGCCGAGAGTGTTTGTAGATGATTTGGTGAATGGGACGTTCTATTTTCCTCGCTTAACATTAGACGAAGAGCTATCCGAGGGATTTCGTGTATTAAAAGAGTTCATGGAGAAGCGCAAAGGCAAAACCGTTGATGAATTGCATGAAGACCTGGTAGATGAGTACACTCTCCTCTTCATCGGTCCTCATAGACTGCCGGTGCAGCCATACGAGTCGTGGTGGATAGACGGTAAGCTAATGGGACAATCGCTGTTAAAGGTGAAGCGGGATTACAGAAAAGCGGGAGTCGTTAAGTCACGGGATTATGCAGAGCCAGAAGACCATATCGCATTTGAACTCAAGTTTATGCACCATCTATGCGAGAAGGAATTGTCAGCTTCTTTAGAAAAGAAAAGGTTTGTGGAATGCTTAAACCTGCAAAGGGATTTTCTGAACGACCATTTATTGAGGTGGGTGCCGGAGTTCTGCGATGAGTTATACGAATGCGAGCTATCGGATTTCTATGGTGGCATTGCGAGACTCACAAAAGGATTTCTTCTGCTGGAGGATGCGGTGGTCGAGGAATTGTTGGAAACCGTGCAGAAATGAAGATATTCATCAGGGGAACGGTGCAAGGCGTTGGTTTCCGCCCTACGGTATATAGAGTAGCAAAATCGCTGGGGCTAAGCGGCTATGTGCTTAACAAAGGCTCAAACGTGGAAATGGGAATTAAGGATTTTAACGCATGATAAGATACCGAATGGTGATGAAGGGATTTTGATTGGGCAAAATGTTGTGGTGGGGCATTTAAGAAGCGGGAGTTGAGTCCCCCTCTCCCCTCAGAAATAAATTGAAAAATGCAAAATGAAAGAAATCATTCTGGCGTAATAACCTCTAAGAAATCAACTCTTTTAAAATCAGGATCAAAAGTCGCTACTTTATCAATCCCATAATGTTTGCATGTAGCAGCGATTAAAGCGTCATTTGGAAGTAAGCCGTATTTTTTACTGAATAGATGAGAAATCTCAAAGATTTGGGCATTTAACTCCAATATTTTCAGTAAATCGTTTTTAATAAGTTCTAAAACCACATTAAATCTATTTTCAACTTCTTCTTTTCCAATACCTTTAATCCACGCCTTTTTTATCTGGAAAAAGTTTCCACTCTTTATATTTTGTCCAACAATACCAATTATCGTTTTAAAGAGCGTTTCTTCGAGAACATTTACGGGTGCGAAGGCATCGTACCCTGAAATTATCTTTTCAAGAGGTCCTCTCCTCGAATACAGAATGGCTTCTACAAAAACCGATGAATCAATAACGACGAGATTCAATATAAATCTCCTCCAGTTTTTCTGGTTTTAAACTGATAGGTCTAAACTTATTCAATTTATCTAAAATTTCCCTTGTTTTCTCACGTTTATCTAAAATTTTACTTTCTCTCTTAATCTCTATCCTTGCTTTCTCCCCTTCCTCCAATTCCACAGGCTCCAGTGGCTTAAACACCCCTTTCTCAAAAACCACCTCGATTGTTCTTGTTCTTATCATCTCTCCACACCTCTTTCTATTTATTATTTCATTATTGGTTTTTTCTTTATAAATACCGCTGCAAACATTCAAAACTGTTAGTTAGTTGGCATAGAAAAGTTTAAGTATAAAAATCAAGAAATTGATTTAAGCATGTGGTTAGAAGAATGCGAAAAAGCATAACGCAAAAGATTTTGGAGGAACATATAGTAGAGGGTAAATTTGAACCCGGAGAGGAGATAGCGATAAAAATAGACCAGACATTAACGCAGGATGCAACCGGAACCATGGCTTATTTACAAACCGAAGCAATGGGCGTTGCGAACGTAAAAACCGAGCTCTCTGTGAGTTACATAGACCATAACACGATTCAGGCAGGGTTTGAGAATGCAGACGACCACCGGTATCTCCAGTCTATCGCATCTAAATATGGTATCCTGTTGTCGAGAACGGGAAACGGAATCTGCCACCAAGTTCACCTTGAACGGTTTGGAAAACCAGGGAAAACATTGCTGGGCTCTGATAGCCATACGCCCACTTGCGGTGGAATAGGAATGATTGCGATTGGTGCTGGCGGGTTAGACGTTGCAGTGGCAATGGTGGGCGGTCCTTTCTATCTCGCGTGCCCGAAAGTAATAAAACTGAATTTGAAAGGAGAACTGCGTCCCTGGGTAACGGCAAAGGATGTCGCACTAAAGGTTCTGGAGACGTTCACGACAAAAGGAAACGTTGGTTGCGTATTTGAATACGGAGGCGATGGCGTAAAAACACTTTCGGTTCCTGAACGTGCAACGATAACAAATATGGGTGCGGAATGCGGCGTTACTACTTCTGTGTTTCCCAGTGACGAAATAACGAGGCAATTCCTGCACGCGCAGGGCAGAGCACAGGATTGGCTTGAAATTAGGGCAGATGAAGATGCCGAATATGCGAAGGTGGTTGAGATTGACCTGAGCGAGGTCGTTCCTCTTGTTGCATGCCCGCATAGTCCTGACAACGTCAAGCCGGTAAAGGAACTGGAAGGCATGGCCGTGAATCAGGTGTGCATTGGAAGCTGCACCAATTCTTCCTACAAAGACCTGATGACCGTTGCAAGGATATTGAAGGGTGAAAAGGTTCATCCCGACGTGGATGTTGTAATTGCCCCGGGGTCCAAACAGGTGCTTGAGAATATTTGCAGGGCCGGCGCATTAACCGACCTCATATCTGCGGGTGCGAGGATTGCCGAGTGTGCCTGCGGATTCTGTATCGGGAACAGTTATGCACCAGCGACGGATGCGGTGTCAATACGAACGAGCAACCGTAATTTCCGGGGACGCTCCGGGACGAAGACCGCAAAAGTATATTTAGTTAGCCCGGAAACAGCCGCTGCGACAGCAATCACAGGTAAAATGACAGACCCACGAGACCTCGGAATGAAATATCCACTGGTGGAGATGCCAGAGCAATTCTATATAGACGACAGCATGATTCTCCAACCTTCTAAGACGCCTGAGGACGTCGAGATATACCGAGGGCAAAATATAGGCGAGCCGCCTTCTAATTCACCGTTGCCTGAGGATATCTCAGGGTTCGTGGCTATCAAAGTAGCTGATAAAATCACCACTGACCACATTATACCGGCAGGTAGCAGGATGAAATACCGGTCTAATATAGCCAAATACGCGAAGTTTGTATTTGAAATGGAGGATAAGGGTTTCTATAAAAGGGCTGTTCAATACCGCGATAAAGGGAAACATAATGTCATCGTAGCCGGTGAGAGTTATGGTCAGGGCTCCTCACGCGAACATGCGGCACTTTGTCCCATGTTTTTAGGTGTAAAGGCATGATTGCGAAGTCGTTTGAACGGATACATGCAGCGAATCTCGTTAATTTCGGGATTGTTCCTCTTACCTTCGAATCGGAATTTGATTATGATGGCATAGACGTGGATGACGAGATTATGATTCCAAGCATAAGGCGGCTGTTGTCAAGGAATGAGGGATTGGTGGCGAGAAACCAAACGAAAGGGATTGAATTCGAGGTCCGCTACGAGCTGTCGGAACGGCAGTGTGATATTGTTCTTGCAGGGGGTTTGCTGCCTTATGTTAAAACTTTTTAGAAAAAAGTTTTATTAAAAACCACAAAGCATGAAAAATATATTTCTTTTGGTAAACTTTTTCTTTCTAAGAAAAGATTTGTTTGTATGATTATAGGAATAGACGATACAGATTCGAGAAAAGGAATGTGCACCACATATCTATGTGCGGTTTTAGTTGACGAGCTCAAAAAACAAAGATATGGAGAAGTTTCGACTCCAAGATTGGTAAGACTTAATCCCTGCATACCTTTTAAAACAAGAGGTAACGGGGCAGTATCTTTTGAGATAAGGCTAAACAAGGAAAAAGAGGAGGAAGTGAAAGAAGTGGTAAAAGCGCGGGTAAGTGGGCTATCGGAATTGAGTGAAGAAGGAACAAACCCCGGTGTTGTTTTTATTGACGATACTGTTTTAAACGCGATTGGTGGAGGAGAAAAAGATAGCGAGAGCGTGTTAAAGAACTTTTACGAAAACGCAGTGAGAGAAGTGCTGACGCTGGAAGACGCTTATGAAATTATTTCCAATTTGCATCTCGATTACTTCGGATTGAAGAATAAGCGTGGGATAATAGGCGCTTTAGCTGCTGCTTCGTTTTTAGTGTTACAAAAGACCAAGCCGGATTGTTACGACTTCACTTACGAGTTGGTGGCATACCGGCGAAAAGAAAGATGGGGGACGTCAAGGTTTATAGAGGAAGCGAGCGTGTGGAAATCCGATGCGGCTACGTATCCTTTAACCTGGGATACGGTAGATGTAGCGAATAGGAAAACAGTTTTTGCTCCTCATTCGCCATGTCCCGTCCTTTTTGGGATAAGAGGCGATAGCGTAGATGCAATCTACAAAGCTTACGAACTCATACGTGCAGAGCCGGAGGAGCGGAAAATGCCGTTCGTAACAAATCAAGGCACGGATTTTCATTTGATAATGTGTGAAGATGCAAAAGAAAAGCTGGAAGACTACCACTCTTATGTCTTAGACGGCGTGGTCGGTTCAAATCCCCGGACGGTAGAAGGAGGGCATGTCGTGTTCTCTACTTTACTATCCGGAAAGAGCGAGGAAAGAAGTATCGAGTGCATTGCATACGAGCCGACGAAGGGATTCCGTGACGTTATAAGGAAACTGCGAGTTGGCGATGAGATTACGGTGTTCGGCTCACTGAAGAAGAAGACATTAAACCTCGAGAAGATAGAGCTAAGGAAATTGAATCTCGTAGAGGAGAGGAATCCCAAATGTGATAAGTGCGGACGGACGATGGAATCTGCGGGACGGTTGCAAGGCTACCGGTGTAAACGCTGCGGGACTTATCGTGCGGATAAGGATAGGGTAAGTATAGACAGGGGTATAGAAGAGGGCTTATATGAAGTCCCACCGGTTGCAAGACGGCATATATCGAAACCTCTGGTCCGTATGCGTATGGAAATGGAAGGAGCGAATAGAAAAATTCATCCGAGTCGATGAGAAACCTTCGAGGTGTTCAAAAAGATGAAGGAAGACCTGGGGATATCGCTTGACTTCAGCTATCGCTAGTACCTCCTTCACCCTTTTTCTTTTTTTCGTCATTTTCCAACATCTCTTTTATCTTTTTTCCGTTCAGGCAAAGCTCAAAGTCACACAGCTCGTAATACCTCATCGCTCTCATATCTCTAACTCCCTGGCTAACTCAGAAGTGTATTTCCTCTTCTCTGATAGTGCTGCGATTATGCGAAGTCGGTGTTTATTGCTCAGTGTTCCGCAGAGGTCAATTATTTCATCCAGCGTTTTTGTCATCATTCTCTTACATGTGTAACCTGTTATTTTCTTATGCGAGCGTAAACTCTCAAAAGAAAAGTTTTATATATAGTATAGTACTACATATAGTATAGTAATAAACTTTGATAGGTACTATGTATATAAAAAGAAATATAAATTTGGAGGAGAGAGCATGAAAACCGTAGAGGTGAAAAACATGGAAAAAACGTACAAACTCGGAAAGATGGAAGTCCCGGTATTAAGAGGAGTAAGCTTTTCGATAGAACAGGGAGAGTTCGTCTCGATAATGGGACCGTCGGGCTCTGGAAAGTCCACGTTGATGTACATAATCGGGTGTCTGGATATACCAACGAAAGGAGAGATTTATATAAAAGAGAAGAAAGTAAGCGATTTATCGGATAGAGCGCTTGCGCATCTAAGGGGAAAGGAGATAGGATTCGTCTTTCAGACATTCAACTTGATACCGAGGTCGAGCGCACAAAAGAATGTCGAACTTCCGATGACGTATCAAAATATTTCAAGAAGGGAAAGAAAGCGAAAAGCAGAAGCACTGCTTAAAAAAGTTGGACTTGGAGATAGATTACGTCATAGACCAAATGAATTGTCTGGCGGTCAATGTCAGCGTGTAGCAATTGCACGAGCACTCGTCAACGACCCTATCTTACTTTTAGCAGATGAACCAACCGGGAATCTCGACAGTAAAGCAGGAGAGGAGATAATGGAACTATTCGAGGAATTGAACGAGGATGGAAAGACTATAGTCGTGGTTACGCACGATCAAGACATCGCGAGGCATACGCAGAAGATTATAAGGTTGAAGGATGGAAAGATTACGGGTGGTGATATAATTGAGAATTAGAGCGGTTTTAATTGTTTTGGTGTTTCTTACGATGTTATTTTATCCGGTTGCCGCAGAGCCGAGACCAACGGTGATGATAACGGATTATAACGTGTATCCAGAGGTGTGGAGAGATGATAAGAACAAGAACAATCGAGGTGGTTTTTGAGAAAGGGGTGTTTAAGCCACTGGAGCCTGTGGAATTGGAGGAAGG
>WJOV01000033.1 GCA_009618475.1 Methanosarcinales archaeon
AGATTCCATTGCATCGGTGAGAGGCGCTGGTTATGATTCGCACGTAACGGAACGAGTGGTTTCGCAGATGTTGATCGAGATGGATGGATTGGAGGAGCTAAAGGAGGTGATTATCATAGCGGCGACAAACCGACCTGACATGGTTGACCCTGCATTGCTGCGACCCGGAAGGCTTGACCGGTTGATATACATACAGCCACCGGATAAAGAGGAGAGGAAGAAAATATTCGACGTTCATCTGAGTGGCAAGCCGATAGGAGAGGACGTAGATGTGGAGGAGTTTGCGGAAAGAACAGATGGATATGTCGGTGCGGATATAGCGGCAATCGTTAAAGAAGCGGTGATGAGTTCTTTACGGGAGTTTATCACGTCAGGAATAAGTGAGGAGCACGTGAAAGAAGCAATACAAAACATAGTAATAAAGAAGCAGCATTTTGAAACGGGTATTAAGAGCGTAAGACCAACTGTAACGCCAAAAGCACAGGAGGAGTTCGAGGGAAAGGCGGAGGATTTCGTGAAATACGCTTACGCATAAAACTTTTTAGAAAAAAGTTTTATCAAAAAATTTGGTAAAGCGTTCTTTTTCATATTTCCTTTAAATAGAATTTGCGACATAGATATATTTAAATTTAAAACACAATAATTCAGGTTAGTAAAAATGGGAAGACATCAAAAGAGAATAGCGGCACCACGTAGCTGGAAAATAGAGCGAAAAACAGCCTATTGGGCGGTAAAACCGAGACCGGGTCCGCATCCAGGGGATAGAAGCATGCCTTTGCTTTTGATCGTAAGAGACATGCTGAAGTTAGCGGACAATAGTAGAGAAGCGAAGCGGATATTGAACGAAGGCACCGTTAAGGTTGACGGAAGAGTGAGAAAAGACCACAAGTTTCCTGTTGGCATCTTTGACCTTCTTTCTATTCCTGCAATAAAAGCGAATTATATGATGGTTTTGGACAAGAAAGGGAGATTGTCGCTGGTAGATGTAGGAGAGGAAGAGGCATCCGGGAAACTATGCCGGGTGGACGGCAAAAGAATGATAAAAGGAAGGGGGATACAATTGAACCTGCACGATGGTAGGAACGTTCTACCGGGAGAAGCCCTTGCGGATGCGGTAAAAACGCATGATTCGTTGATGATTGCCCTGGAGTCAAATGAGATATTGCATCACTTTGCGTATAAGGAAGGGAGTAAAGTGATGGTGATAGGCGGGAAGCATTCTGCTCAGACGGGCGAAATAGAGGAGATACGGATAGTGCGAAGTCCGGAGTCAAACGTGGTAAAGATAAAAGCGTTTAACGGTAACGGCGGCGAGGGCAGTTTCGAGACCATTGCGGATTATGTGTTCGTAGTGGGCGAAGAAAAGATAGAGATACCGGGGGTTAAATAAGAAATGGCGGCGAATCCGATGAGAAGAATAGAAGTGGATAAAGTAGGGATAAACATGGGCGTAGGGGAGAGTGGAGAGAAGTTAGCAAAAGCAGAGAAACTGATGAGTAATAGCGCAATTGCAGGTCAAAAGCCGATTAAGCGACAGGCTAAGAGAAGCTTACAGCCGCTTGGTATAAAAAAAGGCGAAGCCATTGCTTGTAAAGTCACGCTGAGAGGAAAGCGAGCAGCGGATTTCCTTAAACGATGTTTTAAGATACAAAATAAACTTCTTAGGAGTCAATTCGACACCTATGGTAATTTCTCCTTCGGCATCGCAGAACACACTGACTTTGGCATCAGGTACGAGCCAAAAGTAGGGATATTTGGAATGGACGTTTCGGTGGCTTTAAAAAGACCGGGGTATCGAATAAAAGAGAGGAGAATACAAAAGAAGAAGGTGCCAAATAAGCAAAGGATAAACAGAGCGGACGTCTTTGCTTTTCTCGAAAAGGATTATGGCGTGGAAGTGGTGGAGGAGTGAAAAACCACGAGATTTCACAAACAAATATGAAACAATGCACGTCGGAGTCATCACATGCGAGATTTTAAGAAAAGAAATAAAAGACGTGATTAGAGAAACAGGCGTGGATAGAATATTTTTTGTGCTGCCTGAGACCAGTAATCCTGCGATAGACGTAATAATAAAAAGAGTGGATGAATGTTTTGCGAGCGAATTGGCTGAGGAAGATAGGCATATAAAAATAAAAGAAAAAACGATTGAGAGGATAGAGAAGGAAATTCGTGAACACGACATCAGGGATTCTGCGATTATTAAAGTGATGGAGTTGAGAATGCACGACTACCCGGATAAACTACTGGCTGAGATTGAGGATGGCATAAAAAAAATGAGCTCTGTGGTGGATTTTGTTTTATTGGGATACGGGTTGTGTGGATGCACGGGAAGCGAAGTGGAGCGAGTAATCAAAGAAGCAGACGTTCCCGTGGTAATACCGAGGGACAAAAAAGGAGAGATATTGAACAATTGCATAGAGATTGCGATTGGTAGAGAAAAGGTTCGGGAGTTGCAGTGCGAAGAAAGAGGGACTTTTTTCATGACTCCTGCCGGGGCATCGATTATAAGGGAGCCCCAGGTAATCCTGGAATCCGCTATAAACATTATGGCGGGAAGGATGAACAGAAGTGCTGCCGTTGACACACCGAGAATAATAAAACTCATGGAGAACCATTACCGAAGGGTGGTGAAGATATGCTATTCCGAAGCTGACGAGAACGATGAAGAATACTCGAAAACGGTTGATAACTTCGCTAAGAGATTTAACCTGGAAATGAAGTCGTTAAAGGGGTCATCAAAAATTATGCTCGAGGCTCTCACAAAATCCCAACCACCTTATAAATGGCAATCACAAGCAAAAAAATGAGAATGGTAATGATTGTAAGCTGAAACTTAAATTCGGTACGATATTTTATAAGAATGCGATTGACATTTAGAGCAAGTGAAAGAATGACAATGCCAGTGGCGGTGTTGATGATGCATAGCGGCATATTGAAATGAGCAGCAGTCCCAACGAAGCAAGCTCCAACTATGCAAATGGGGCAGAGAAAAATCCCCGTCAGTATCAATCCCACGAGGGCAGTTACGGATAAGCAGAGCTTTTTTAACCTAGAACCCAGTTTTTCTTCTTCCTTTCCACTCCCCTTCTTCATCAATGTATTGCATATCATTAAACGATACAGTATAAAAAGCGTTCGGTCAAAATAATTTAAATGCTTTTTGAACGAACAAATACTAATGAAAATAGGATGAAAAGAGAAAAGAACACGGCTTCCGCAGTTACACTTTTACCATTGACGGCGTCACATGGTTTAATGCACGTCATGGCTACTGCACTCCCCATACTGTCACTTTTAGTAATGGATGAGTTTTAATTAACGTACACCGCGGTAGGGCTGCTCTCTTTTGCTTTTGCGGCTGCTATCGGACTGGGAAGCATACTGGCTGGTCTGCTATCCGATAGATTCGATGGAATGAGGCTGATAAGTCTCGGCTTCTTTTTCACTGCTATTCTCTCGGCTCTTCTACTGCTAACGCACAATTTTTTGTCGCTCGCCCTTATTTTTATCATCATGGGCTTTTTTCTCAGTTTCTATCATCCCTCTGCTCTATCCTACATCGCGAAATCATTCAGGGTCAGACGAGGGAAAGCTTATGGGGTGCACGAGACCGGAGCGAGCATAGGACTTGCCATAACGCCATTAATAGCCGCATTTATTTCTTTTTACTACGGATGGCGGTTCGTTTACTTATTGCTGGCAGTTCCGGCGATTGTTTTCGCTTTTCTACCACTCGGGATGATGAAGGTACGAAAAGGAGGATGGATAGGGGCGAGAGAGGAACAAAAGTTTTACTCCGATGCCAATGTTAATGTTAATGTTAATACCAACGACAGGGAATTAAGAGTTTTTCTCCGGCAAGTCATAAGTACAGGTTCGTTAAGAAGGATATACGTAATAGAAGGGCTATTCGGGTTCGTTATCGGTGGTGCATTGACTTTTATCCCTATTTTCCTTAACGAAGCAAAAGGGTTGGGTCCTGAGTTAGCAGTGACGATAACCTGTGTGTTTACAGCAGGAGGAGCGATAGGTAAATTCGTAGGTGGACATTTTTCTGACATCGTGGGGGAGCGAAAGGTGATGGCTATTGGTTTTTTCCTCGTTGCACCTTTATTTTTCGCTGTTCCGTTCCTCCCTCTACTCTGGGCTATTCTGGCGTTAGCACTTGCAGGCTTGATTTTTCCAACAGTTCTCCCTGCTATAATAACTACGATAGGCAAGGAAATAGAGCCGTCAAGAACGGGAATAGCGTTTGGATTGTTAATGTTCGCGGGTTTCGGCGTCGCATCTGTTTCTCGCCTAATCCTGGGTTTGGTAAGCGACAGTTTTGGTATTTCTGCGGTGTTCTATCCAATCGTAATTGCTACCCTGGTTGGCGGGCTAATGAACATTTGCATGCCGATGAGGCTGGGATGCAATGGTGTAAGATAAGGAGAAAGGGGGGCATATAAAACGGGTTGAATAAAATTCTTCTTTTTCGATTTTAATGGCTATTTTTGTATCGCAAAACTTCACAAACACCGAAAATGTTATCGGAAATTACTTAAGGTTAGACATACAAAATAAAATAGTGAGGTGAAAATATGGCGGTAAAGGAAGTAATCTTAAAGGAAATTGAGAGGGTTCCAGAACAATATCTTGCGGAGATACTGGATTTTATACGCTTTTTAGCGGGAAAATCGGTGGAAGAAAGGATGGAAACGGCAATCGCAAGCGAAACGTCTCTTAAAAAAGATTGGCTAAGACCTGAGGAGGATGAAGCTTGGCGAGATTTGTAAAGGGAGATGTGGTGGTTGTTCCATTTCCATTTTCGGATTTGAGCCACGCCAAAAAGCGTCCTGCTCTGGTTATTGCCGAATTAGAAGGGGATGACCTGATTCTCTGCCAGATAACCAGCCAAGGGGTTAGGGACAGGTATGCGGTTTCAATTGAGAAGGATGACTTCGAAACCGGGACAATTAGGCAAAAGAGCAATGTGCGACCAAATCGTATATTTACAGCGGACCGCAACATTATCTTATATCCTGCTGCTCATCTAAAGCTCGAGAAAGTCAAAGAAGTGATAGATAAGATAGTTGAAATTTTACGGCAATGAATTGCGCAACTTCCGATAACAGAGCGTATCTGCTTCGGCTAACGCTTTCGCCCAAATCCCCCTCCTGGGAACTTCAGACGCTCAGAGCGTTATACGTAAAGCGCTTTAAATAAACGGTACATAAAATGAAAGTTTAATGTAATGTTTTCGCATGCAGGATACCAAAAGCCTCCTTCTCGCTACGACCACCGCATTTCGCGACAACATCGGCATAACGTTCCATCATTTTCTCGATTTCTTCCTTTTCTCGTTTATCCGCGGTTATGACATATCTCGTTGCGAGAATGGCGGCTTCTATCACGGCATTACGCCCGCGGTTTATCGCTTTCACCTCTTTTCTGTTTATTTTTAATGCAATGGGCGCCAGTTGAAAAAGGAAATTTCCAGATTCACGGTTTTTCTCGATAAGGATACAGTCAAAGATTATCCACGAATTCGCTTCCAAATCTCTTACGCCACTGACGTTGCTGACCAAACAGTCGGCTTCAGCAACGGTCTTCACCCTGTTCTCATGGTCTTTATACCTGCCGCCGTGCAATAGCGTATTATACCAATCGTAAAACTTCTTACTTATCTCCTCTTCAGTCTTAGGAGAAACAACTTTCTCTTTACCAACCAAAAATTCCTTTACCCTCTCAAAATTCTCTTCTAACCTCAGATCATCCACTATTTCCCCCGCCTTATCAACGAATAC
>WJOV01000077.1 GCA_009618475.1 Methanosarcinales archaeon
GGCAGGATTTGAGAAGAAGCAAGGCGAAGCAAGGCGAGGTGCTTGTTCTGGTTGGCGGGAGAACAGGGAGGGATGGCATACATGGTGTTACTTTTGCTTCGGTGGAGTTAACCGGTGAGGAGGAATTCCGAAGTGCGGTTCAAGTAGGCGACCCGATAAAAAAGGAACCGCTAATGCATGCGATATTAGAAGCGAATGAGAAGAGAGTGATAAGCGGGATGAAGGACCTCGGTGGAGGCGGGTTATCATGTGCAGTGAGCGAGATGTGCCATGCAGGCGGATGCGGTGCAGAAATTCAGTTAGAGAACGTGAAGTTAAAGGAAGAGGGGCTTAGCGCATGGGAAATCTGGGTTTCGGAATCACAGGAACGGTTTTTAATCGCGGTGGAGCGAGAAAAAGAGGAAGAGTTGCTGGCGATATTTGAGAAATGGGATGTAGATGCCGTGGTGATTGGGGAAGGGAAAGCATATCCACGTGGAGAGAAAGAGATAAGGATTTTTTACAATGGAGAGAAGATATTTGAGCTGGATACCGATTTTCTTGTCGCATGTCCCGTTTATGAGCGTCCGATAGAGGTGAGGAGTGGGGAGAAGGAGGAACTCGTGGAAATAGAAGAGCCTGCGGACTACAATGAAACATTAAAATTGTTGCTTGCTGCTCCAAATATTGCATCACGGGAAAGTGTTATAAGACAATATGACCACGAAGTGCGAGCTTCTACGGTAATAAAACCGTTGCAAGGGCTAATAGGAAAAGAGACGCATGGAGATGCCGCGGTGATAAAGCCGTTAGAATTGTCCTATAAGGGAATTGCCATTACTTCTGATGTGAATCCGGCATTTTGCAAAACGAATCCGTTCTGGGGTGCTGCGAGTGTGGTGGATGAAGTATGCAGGAATTTAACAGCGGTGGGTGCAGTGCCACATTCATTTGCAGACTGCTTGAATTTCGGCAACCCGGAGAAGCCGGACCGGATGGGCGATTTCTACGAATGCTGTCGAGGTCTCGGCTACATGGCTTCTTCGCTTGGAATACCGTTTGTGAGTGGGAACGTGAGTTTTTATAACGAATCCGCAGCCATGAACGAATCCATTCCTCCCACACCGGCTATTCTGGGCATAGGGATATGCGAAGATGTAAGAGAGTGCATTACCGTGGACGTGAAGGAAGCCGGGAATTTGCTATATGTAGTAGGGGAAACGAAAGAGGAGTTAGGTGGGAGTGAATATTATAAGTCACGGGATGTAGAGGGCGGAATTGTGCCGAGAACGGACCCTGCGGTGCTGATAAGGAGTATGGAAGCGTTACGGGAAGCGATGAAGGCAGGATTGATAGCGAGTTGCCATGACGTTTCGGAAGGTGGTCTTGCGGTTGCGGTATGCGAGATGTTGATAGGAGGCGATATTGGCGCTTCTATTGATATTGCGGGCGTGAATCCGGAGCTAAGAAGCGATTATAAGTTGTTTTCGGAATCAAATTCGAGGTGGGTGGCGGAGGTGCAGAGAGAGGAAAAGAGAAGGTTTGAGGCGTTGTTTAAGGAAAGAGGAGTTTGTATAATTGAAATAGGGGAGACGAGGGATGAGAAGCGTGTTGTTATAAGTGATGGTGGTAAAAAATTAGTGCGCTTTTCATTAGAAGAGGCGAGAGAAGCGTGGAGTGGGGTGGTTTGTTGATAAATTTATACTTCGCTAACATTTCGTTCAAAGTTTGCTGTTGCAACCTTTTAGCTTTATAACCACTATATTTGTTCAAATGATAAACGCGGGAATAATAGGCGGAGCGGGATACACGGGTCTTGAGTTAGTAAGACTGCTTTTGATGCATCCTGAGGTGGAAATATCGGTGGTAACGTCCCGGAGATACAGAGGTAAGAAGGTAAGCGATGTGAATCCCCACCTGTTCCCTTTTATCGAGCTCGAATACGAAGACGTTGATACAGAAGAAATCGCGGATAGAAGCGATATTGTATTTGTTGCGGTTCCTCATGGCAGTGCAATGGACTACGTGCCGGAGTTAATGGCAAGAGGAGCGAAGGTGATAGACCTGAGCGCCGACTACCGGCTGAAAAAGGCAGATTACGAAAGGATATACAGGCGCGAACATAAGGACAAAGAAGAAAGAAAAGCGGTATATGGGCTGACAGAATTGCATCCCGAGGTGGCAAGTGCTGATTTGGTTGCGAATCCCGGCTGCTATCCCACGGGTGCAATACTTGCAGTTGCACCGCTGGTAAAAGAAGGAATGGTAAAACAAGTGGTATTCGATGCGAAATCCGGCATTTCAGGTGCGGGAGTGGAACCCTCGGAAACGTCCCATTTCCCTAATCTCGCCGAGAATATCATTCCTTATCAAATAACGGAGCACCGGCACGTAGCAGAGATGAGAATGGAATTACACGTAAAAGTAAGCTTCACTCCGCATGTCATACCTTCTATAAGAGGCATACTCACCACTGCGCACGTTTTCCTGGCAGAAAGCGAGAAAACACAAACTAAGCCCTTACAGGGCTTGCGGGGTCGTGGGGCAGAGCCCCACAATGACGAAATCGAAGAGATATACAAGCGGTTTTACGAGGGTAAGCGATTTATACGGCTTAGAGAAGGGATGCCTTCTTTGAGTTCCGTGCGAGGCACTAACTTCTGCGATATCCGGCTCGAAGTAGAAGAAAAAAGCAACAGGATAGTGGTGATTTCTGCAATTGACAACCTTGTTAAAGGCGGCTCCGGTCAGGCGATACAGAATATGAATTTGATGTTCGGATTGGCCGAAGAAGAAGGACTATGGTTCCCCGGACTGGTTCCTTGATTCAAGCAGATTAGCGGCTTTTTCAATAAATTATAAGTTTGTCTTTTTTGTGGCTTAGTCTCCCGGTTATCAAAACCGCTAACTTGCTAAACCGCTAAACCGCTAAACCGCCAAACCGCTAAGCCACTCTATTGTTCCCCTCAGCCCCTCTTCCAGGCTGTACCGTGGCTCATAGCCCAAACCCTTCTTCGCCCTCGATATATCACCCAGGGAATGTTTCACATCCCCCTCTCTTGGAGCGTCATGTACGGGCTTTAAATTCTTACCCATGAGCTTCATTATCATCTCTGCAAGCTCGTTTATGCTTATCCTGTTCCCGTTTGCGATGTTATATATGCCTTTAGCATCACTTTTTGCCGCAAGGACATTTGCCCTTACTACGTCCTTAACAAACGTAAAATCGCGCGTTTGCTCTCCATCGCCATAGATCACCGGTGGCTTGTTTTCCGAAACCATGTTTATGAATCTCGGAATAACCGCGGCGTAGTCCGAGTAAGGGTCCTGTCGCGGTCCGTAAACATTGAAATATCGTAGCGAAATCGTTTTCAAGCCGTAAACTTCATTAAATACATCGCAATAATACTCACCCATAAGCTTTGTCACCGCATAAGGCGACTTCGGATTTGCTCTCATATCTTCTCTCTTCGGTAGTTCCGGCGTATCGCCATAAACAGAAGAAGAGGATGCACAAATAACTTTTTTTACGCTACTATCTTTTGCCGCAACCAGAACCTTCAGTGTTCCGTTTATATTTGCGTTATTAGATGCAATCGGGTCTTTTATACTCCTTGGGACAGAAGGAATCGCTGCCTGGTGGAATACATAATCCACATCTTCGAAAATCATCTTTAACAAATCTAAATCCGTTATGCTACCTCTAACAAACTTTATATTTTGATTAAACTTTCTTAAATTCTCTATCCTCCCAGTAGATAAATCGTCCACGATAATAATTTCAGTATCCGTTTCCTTCGATAGCTCTTCAGCAAGATTTGAGCCTATGAATCCCGCCCCGCCTGTTATGACTGTTTTCATTTTACAACCCTTTTCACTCCACCGTCACGCTCTTTGCCAGATTCCTCGGCTTATCTATTTCACAGCCCCGCGCTTTTGCAGTCCAGTAAGCGAGTAAGTGAAGAGCAACGGTATTGGGAATAGGCGAGAATATTGCACTTGTTTCGGGAACTCTTATCACCTCATCCACGTACTTCTCCACTTCCTCGTCACCTTCCTCTGCGATTGCAATCACCGGAGCTCCTCTCGCCTTTATCTCCTTCATGTTACCCAGCGTCTTCTCATACGTGTTATCCGGGGTTAATATCGCAATTACCGGTGTATCTTCGGTAAGCAGTGCAAAAGGTCCGTGTTTGAGCTCCCCCGCTGCGTATCCTTCTGCATGTATATACGATATTTCCTTCAGCTTTAATGCACCCTCCAATGCAATAGGCAGGTTTACTCCCCTGCCCACGAAGAACGCATGCTCATATTTGGAAAGATACCCGGCGTGCTTTCGTATATTTATATCTGCCTCGTCAAGCACCATTTGGGCTATTTGCGGCATTCTCTTCAGTTCCTCAAGATGTTCCAAAAACTCGCTCGCCGGCATCTTCGAAAGGAACAAACCTAACAGATAAAAAATGACGAGTTGTGCTATGAAACTTTTTGTCGCTGCAACGCCTATCTCCGGACCCGCCCTTATGTATATCGTCTCATCTGCGATTCTCGTCGCCGAACTGTCCAAAACGTTTGTTATCGCTACCGTTTTACAGCCATATCTCTTCGCTTTTTTCAATGCCATCAACGTATCCGCAGTCTCCCCGGATTGTGTAATTGCCATTACCATCACTTTCGTTCCATCCAGCACGAAATCCGAGTAATTGAACTCCGATGCAAGCTCCACTTGAACAGGAACTTTTGCTAAATTCTCTATTATCTGTTTCCCGCACATAGCGGCATAGTAGGACGTGCCGCATGCAACCATCAAAATGCTTTTGCCTTTCGCATCGCCTTCAACCTTAAAATCAACACCAAAATTTATCTCTTCCTCCACTAAGTAACCTCTAAGCGTATCCATAATTGCCCTCGGCTCCTCATGAATTTCTTTCAGCATGAAGTGCTCGTATCCGCCCTTCTCGGCATCCCCTATTGTCCATTCGATTAGTTTCTCTTCTCTCTTTACTTCTGCACCCCCGTTTTCTATGTATATCGAATCCTTTTCCACAACCGCAATGTCTCCTTCCTCTAAATAAATTATCCTGTTCGTTTGCTCAAGCACTGCCGGCACGTCAGAAGCAATAAAATTTTCACGGTCCCCAACGCCTATAATGAGTGGAGATTCATTCCTCGCTGCTACCAACCCATCAAAACCCTTTACCGCAACTATTATCGCATAAGACCCAGTCAAATGAGATAAGGCTTCCTTTACCGCTTCTTTTATTTGCGCAGCGTTTACAGCTTGATCAAATTTTTTAAAAGAACGGTTTATCAAATGTGGTATGACTTCCGTATCAGTTTCGGATACGAACTCGCACCCCTGGCTCAAAAGCATCTCTTTTATCGATTGGAAGTTCTCGATTATCCCGTTATGGACGACTGCAATTTCGCCTTTACCGTCGAGATGCGGATGTGCATTTTTTTTCGATGGTCCTCCATGCGTTGCCCATCTCGTGTGTCCAATCGCTATTTTACCCCCACCCAGGTATTCCGATTCTGACAGGTTCTCTTTCAAATGGTCTATGGTTCCCGCATCCTTATGCAACTTTGAATCGCCATTTTCTAACACAAACACACCGCATGAATCATATCCTCTATATTCAATCCTTTTTAACGATTCTAAGATGATTGGCAGCGCTTCCCTTTCTCCTACATAGCCAACAATTCCACACATCTTTCCTTTTAGAAATAGCCACTGGGGAATAGCCAATAGGGAATAGGGCATTTAGCCTAACTCCTATTGCCTATTGCCTACTTGCCTA
>WJOV01000032.1 GCA_009618475.1 Methanosarcinales archaeon
AAGAGCAAGCTTAGGAGAAATCGAGGAATCCGTATCCTTGTTAAGGGATGAAGTGGAAGTGCTGGAAACGAACGTTGACAACGTTACCGGCGAAGTGCTGGGCAATCTGATAGAAGTACTCATGGCGGAGGGTGCGAAGGACGTGGCTATCGTACCTGCGCAAATGAAGAAAGGCAGAACCGGACACATTATCAAGGTGATTACGGCACCGCAAGACGTCCCTCGAATGGCGTATCGAATAATGGAAGAAACTGGCTCGTTAGGCGTTCGCGTTATGCAGGTAAGGCATCGGTTCATTGCGGATAGAGAACAGAGGAAGGTGAAGGTGAGAATAAAAGGTGTAGAAAGGGAGGTAGGCGTGAAGATGGGTAGGGATGCGAAAGGTAATTTGCTGAACGTAGCTGCGGAATTTGAAGATGCGAAGAGTGTTGCGAAAGAGTTGAAAATACCGTTAAAAGAAGTGATAAAGCTCGTGGAGGAAAACGCAAGGAAAAAACTTTCGAAATAACAAAGAACAGAAACCAAAGGTATTTAAAAAGGTGGAAGTTAAATTATTAATAGGTGGTGGCGTTGGAAAAAGTAAGGGAAAAGGGAAAAAAAGCTTTTAAATTTAAAAGCGCAAAAGTCCAAAGAATATGGGGGAGTGCCTTGAAGTATTTGCCAGAATTGCTGGAAGAGTTGAAAAGGGTTAAAAGCGATGAAAAATAAAAGAACGTTGTATGACGTGAAAGAAAAGTTAAAACAGTTATACATCAATTCTCCAAAAGAAAGAAATAAGGTATTGCAATCAGCGGAGGAGATTAAATCGTTATGCATCACAATCTCACACAATGCAGAAATATCATACCGAGCGTTTTTAAGATCCATAGCTAATCTTCCACCGTATAAAAACGGGGATAGACAGATTTATGAATCAGTCTTAGATTTTACGAAGGATAAGAGAGAACATGATCTAATAATCTTTTATACATCCGATAAAGACGATTTTGACCATAAAGAGATACGTGATGAACTAGAAGAACGTGGTATTGAAGTTTATTTCGATTCTGGCAATGTTGTCCAGCGAATTATGGATATGATAAGATCATAGGATTTAGAGAGCCTTGAGGATGATATCATGAAAAACAGGAAAATAGAACTCTCTATTGTGCTCCCTGCACATAACGAAGCTAAAAGGATAGAGGACGCCGTGAATCAGACAAAGAAAGCTTTAGCGGAATTTATTTCATCCTACGAGATAATCATTGCAGAAGACGGAAGCACAGACGGCACGGCAGAAATAGCAGGCAGAATAGCCGCTAAAAATTCTTTCGTTACGCACATACACAGCGAAGCTCGATTAGGCAGAGGAAAAGCACTTAATCACGCTTTTAAACTCGCGAAGGGCGAAATATTGGCTTATCTCGACGTTGACCTCTCCACGGATATGATGCACTTGAAGCCGTTGATAGAAGCGATAAAAGAGAATAAATACGAGTTCGCAACCGGGTCGAGGATGCTAAAAGAGAGCGAAGTGAAGAGGTCTTTTAAACGTGCTGCGATGAGCAGGGTTTTCAATTTCCTCGTGCGATACATTCTGAAGTCCGAGATAAGGGACCACCAATGCGGGTTCAAGTCATTCCGAAGAGATGCCTTATTACGTATCATGAACGAAATAAAGGATGAGCATTGGTTCTGGGACACAGAAATGCTTGTGCGAGCACAAAGAAAGGGCTATAAAATAAAAGAAATCCCGGTGAGATGGGAGGATAAAGGAGTGGCAGGGACAAAAGTGAAATCGTTCAGTGACGGACTCACGATGTTCTGTAAGATAATAAAATTTCGGTAATTGTATAGCGGAGCGAAAATCACGGGATTATCTAATTAGTTCTTTTGGTATAGCTTTTCTTTCCAAGAAAAGGTTTCACATCGTATTCATCATATATACTCCCCACAATTACCTCCAAAAGGTCCTCTAAGCTAACTAATCCCTTTGTTCTACCCGCCGCATCCACTACAATGGCGATATGGAACTTACCACGCTGGAATTCCTCAAGAAGGTCATCCACCCTTTTTATTTCCGGCACAAAATGCGCGGTTTTCATCACGCCTTTTAGCGAAACGTCACCTTCATTCGCAATCGCTTTTATTAGCAAATCCTTCGCGTATAAGATGCCCACGATATTATCCTTTGTGCTTTTAAAAACGGGAATTCTTGAGTATCCACTTCTTTTTATCAATTCCACGGCAGAATCCACGGTTTGATTGACTTCCAGACAAACTATCTCCTCCTTTGGTCTCATTACACTCGTCACCACGATTTCGTCAAGTTTTAGCACACCCATCATCATCTCCTTTTCGTCCTCTTCAATTGCTCCTTCCTCCTCTCCTATGTCCAATATCGTCTCCACCTCCTCTTCTGTCATTAACCGCTTCCGATGCAGTTTCATGCCTAAAAGCTTCTCAAAAGCGGCTGTAACCAGAGAAGTAACTTTTATAAACGGCTGGAAAACGAAAGCCATGATTTTCATGGGCTTTGAAACCATAATGGCAATTCTTTCCGCATGATGAACTGCAATTGTCTTGGGCATGATTTCCGCAAACGTGAGGATTAAAAGGGTCATCACCCCCGTGGCGATGGCAACGCCGTAACTATGAAAGAAGTCTATTGCGATAGAGGTAGCTATTGCCGCTGCTGCGATGTTCACTATATTATTTCCGATAAGCACGGTAGTGAGCATAGCTTCTGGCTCGCGGACCAGTTTATCAACTGTTTCTGCACCTTTCACGCCTCGCTTCAACAAAGCTCTCGCTCTTATCTTACCTATTCCAACCAGAGCGGTCTCGGAGCCTGAGAAGAATCCGGATAAAAGTAACAGCACAAATAGGAGTAAAAGTTTTGCAATGAGCCAAGACACCTTTTTTCTTCTTCCCCCAATTATAAGTATATATCATGTCTATTTAAAAAGCTTTGTCCTTTGCACTATTTTTCTTACATACTCGTCTGCATTCAAGTCCACGGTTTCAAATTCCATGAATTTTTTTATCACCCGTTCTTCAATCGCTCTAAGTCCTTCCTCGGTCCTCGCCTCCATCCGGAGGATTATCACCGGTGAAGTGTTCGAGCGGCGCACAAGCGCCCAGCCGTTCTCCTCCACAAACTCTATCTTCACTCCGTCTATATCTTTTCCACTTTCATCAGTTCTTCTTCTGTATTTTTCAGGCTCTTTTGCCGCAAGCTCCCGGTAATAGTTCTCCACAACGTCGGAAACCCGCTCCTTCTCCTCATCGCTTACCACAGGAATCCTTATCTCCGGCGTGTTCTCGTATCTTTTCAAAAAGTCCTCAAGCATTTCATCAACTGCATTCAGACCTTTTTTGAAACGCAATTCCTCGGCTGTAAGCAGTAAAAGCTCAGAAAATGCGAATACCGCATCGTCTGCACGATTATTCTTTTCAAAATACACGTGTCCCGACATCTCGCCGCCGGCAACCGCACCAACTTCATCCATCTTCGCCTTTATAAATGAGAAACCCGTCTTCCACTCCACTGGCACACCGCCATTCTCCTTGATTATCTCCCGTATAGCATCCGAGCATTTCGTATCGTAAACGATTTTTGCATGCGGATGCCCTTTTAAAACGTGTTTGCAGAGCAGTGCGAGGATTTGTTCGCCGATTATCATCCTTCCACCTGGCGATACTGCGCCTGCACGGTCGCCGTCACAGTCGGAGGACAGTCCGATGTGTGCATTCTTACGAACCACTTCTGAATGCAAATCTTTCAAGAACCCCGGTATCGTCGGGTCGGGCAGGTGATGCGGGAAATTGCCATCTGGCTCGCAGTAAAGCTCGAATACTTCTGCACCTAAATCGCGGAATATCGGCGGTGCAATTATTCCCGTAGTTCCGTTTCCAGCGTCATAGACGATTTTTAAGCCGCGTAGCGGTTTCCTTTCACCCTCTGGTAGCTTCTCAATCTCCTGCATCGCAGTGGAAATTGCTACCTTTAATGAACTCTTTCCCGAAAGGGCTTGTAACGCCAGTTCTTCCCATCTGTCTCGCAGGACAACGTTCGCGGCTATCATAAAATGATAATCCTTCAGAACGTCCACTTCTTCTATCTCGCCTTTTACCGTGCTTTGCAGTGTTTTAAACGTAAACGAATCTTCGAGCTTCTTTGCGGTTTGGAACATCTCGCTTATGTGATTCTCCTTGGCGCTCTCAGAACCAATACAGGGCTTGAAGCCGTTCCACTCCTTGTCGAGGTGGCTGCCCGTGACTTCAACACCGCCATCGGCGTTGAATAGCCAGGTGGCAAAATACATCATGGGTGTGGAACTTACTTTTTCCGCAGGTGCAATGTCTATCACATGGACTCCTTTGCTCAAGAGAGCATCGGCAAAGGTGGTTTTTATTCGCAGCGAGCTGTTCCTGACGTCCTTGCCAACGACCACCGTTAGCTCTTGCGGTTCTTTGCCACGGTGCTTCCGCAGCAGTTCTACGTATGCCAAAGCGGTTAACATGCAAAAGTCGTCACTGAGCTGGAAGTTCGGATGACTCTCGTCTGCAATGCCTCTTATGTCATTCGCACGATATGTGGTTTTGTCTAATATCATTTTTTGACGCTCCATCTATAAACTGTTAAAGCTTTCTATAACAGCCACCTCAATAGTTGGACTGCACCCACTACTACTAAAACAACTGTGAGTGCAATCAAAGCTATAGTGTATCTGTTTAGTTTCTCTTGTGATTCTCTAAGTCGTTCTGTTGATTGAATTAGTTCCTTTTGGGACTTGTAGAGAGCATATGATATTTCTGCATTAGCCTTTGTAATGTCTGCAATATGCAGGGCTTCTGGCGTTCCTGGAACCCCGTATATCCCTTTAAACTTCCTTTGCCGCATCTCTTGAACTATTCTTCCTATTCTCTCTGACTCCTTCTCATCGTCTATCTCTCTTAGCTCCTCCTCTATTATTTTTCTCTCTTTTGCATATTTTTCTTCGATTTCTGGATGTTCTCTTCTTAACTTTGCATACTCCGCCTCAGTAAATTCCGTTTTTCCAGTAATTTCCTTATATTTTGGATCTATTATTGTTCCCATTTTTATTTCAACCACCCTTATCTAACCCCACCAACAAACACTCCTCAGAATTGTTATTACTGAGCACATACTTGTAACTCCCATATCTTGCTTCTCTCACTATCGGCTTGTACTTCTTTAAAATTCTTGTCAAGTCCGTAATAGAAGGTATGCCATCTGACCTATACGAAATCACAATAGCAGCATTTTGAAACTTTTTAAACAGTTTGTTAAACGCCGTGTGTATTTTATTTTTATCACACCAAACTGGTTTACTATGCTTTATCCTCCTGTGTTTGCTCCGGTAGTCAATCATATCCTTCCATTTCTGATAATTCACAATGCCCTCAAGGAAATGATAAAATTCCAGGTAATCCACGCCAACGCCCTCTTTCGATATGTACGGTGTGTCAATATAAACGAGGTCGAAGTCACCTTCAATATCAAAAACATCAAGATTTAACGCTTCGTTTTCCTTTCCGTTAGAAAAAATGCACCCATTCGCTTCGTTTACAAAGTTCAAGAAATGCTCTTCAAATGGCGTATCCCACGTCGCTTTATTGCCAAAGCTTCGTTTTACATCAGAAGTCCGCATGTAAAGGTTTTTGCGATGAAAAAGGCTGTCCAACAATTACCAAACAACCAACAGATAATATTTCC
>WJOV01000114.1 GCA_009618475.1 Methanosarcinales archaeon
CGAAGTTTTTGGATGTATATTATCGGATTGGAACCACCCATGGCTTAGCCATAGCTAACAATTGATTTGCACCCGAAGGGTGCTTTCTTGTGACCTTTGCAGCATCTTTCTCCACGGGATAATAGAGAGAGAGCTGCCTTATATTAGCTGCGCTTTCTCTTAATAGGGTACCCCAATCCATCTCCTTTCCCATCACCCTCCAAAAAGGACAATATTCTTCCTCGTATGGTCATTTCTCCTACCTCTATACCCTTAGTAAATGGCTATATCGTGCATATTTTGCCTCAAAGAAGTTCTTAGAGAAGGTAAAAGCATCTTCTGGGCGATAATATTTGCAACTGAATATGTCAATGTATCCGTTAGAAGACGCATCTGCAAAGTGCGCAGATATGAGGGATGTCTCGATCAACTGAACCGCAGAATATCCCTCCTTATCCCCTTCTCCAAAACGCACCACCTCGCAATCCCCATATCTTTTCATCTCAATCAGTTCATATAATTCATAAACGAACTGCTTTATAGTGGCTTCATCTCGTATCTTCTCCGGATTGCATTCATGAAGGTCAATAGAAGTGAGCAGACCCCATGCACCTCCCTCCTCATACGCATCTTTTATTATGTCTCTTTCCATTGGCATGCCTATACCACTAAATTCCCTTGTTGTTAGCTCTTTAATATAAATAACTTTTCCATCGCCAACCTTCCAGAAGTTGGGTAGACATCCCACATTAAAAAAACCTCTCCTATCATAAAATCTCCTTATTTCGCTATATTCATCCATAGATGAAGTTTCGAGATATAATAGACGTGCTCCAAGCTTTTTTAATTCCTCCTCAATATGCTTCAAGAGCGCGCTTCCCACACCTCTACCCTGATATTCCGGCTTAACACCGAGCCAATCCAGCTCAAATACACGGTCTGCCGTTGGAACCCGTGAATAGGCTGCAAATCCTACTGCCTTACCACCTTCGATGTACGAGTAGAAGCAGTATTTATCCGGCTCATTCTCAAACAGATAGCATTGTATATCATCTATGGCATAAAACTTCTCTTTCTCGCTTAGTGTATCTAATGCCCCCAAAAACGATGCTATGTCCTTGACATCCTCTTCTTTCAGCCGCCGTATCATCTCCATTTTAGCCCATACCTCTTTGCTCCGAATTCCAGTATCATGTTTATCAGTCGTTCGTATGAAATCCCAGCCGCTTTTGCAGCTTTTGGAAGGTGATAAGATGGGTCTATTCCTGCGATTGGGTTGAGCTCTAACACATTCGGTATATCCCCATCTCTCTTCAGCCTCAGGTCTATCCTGCACCAATCCCTGCAATCAAGCGCGCGGTATGCATCTAGGGCAGTTTCTTCTATCTCCTTCTTTAAATCTTCATCAATATCCGCGGGGCATACAGACCTATGCTCCGGATTTATCACAATATCCTTCGGTATAAACGGCAATATTGGTTTATCAGGTGTGAATAGCCTCGTCTTTTGACCATCTTCAAATAAAGTTTCAATGATTGGTAAGACTATTGGCTCTTCATTACCTAAGATGCCAACGGTAAATTCTCTACCATCAAGGAATTCCTCAACGATAACCGGCTCTCCGTATTCATACATGAGATAAGCGACCCTATCTCTCAAATCCTCTTCAGAACAGACGATTGAATCACGGGAGAGACCCATTTGAGAACCTTCATGCAGAAGTTTCACGATAAGTGGGGATTTAAGCTCAAGCCCTGGATCCAGTTTATCATCTTTTGACTTTAAAACCTGAAAATCCGGCGTTGGTATCCCATAATATCTGAGTATCTCTTTTGTTCTTGCTTTGTTCAGGCACAGTCCAAGGGTCAATACGCCAGAACCGGTATAGGGTATCTCAAGCATATCGCATATTGCAGGGATATACGATTCTCTGCTTTCACCTCTTAGTCCTTCTGCAATGTTGAAAACAATATCTGTATCTCTTCTTTCTTCCTTTAATTTACCGTATGCGTTTCCATCCGCTTCTATCAAGATGACTTCATTCCCGCCTGACATGAGCGCCTCCCTCACGTAATCTATCGTTTCCGGGCTGTCAAGCTCCGCTATCTTATCTAACGCTGATTTTATCAGCATATATCGCTTTATTTGATTATATAATAGGGCTACTCTCATCTTTCATGTAATAAGCTAATATCAATATATAAATTTTTCGTTATTTTCTGAGAAGTAATCTTTATCCTCTTGATGGCGGTAGAACTTATTATTCCATAGTTTAAATAAACAAGAAATAAGAAATTTAAGCGTGTGACTTCCAATGTTAATTTTAATATGCTCCAACTAAATATAATGGCTATACCAACAGGAACCTTGAATACCCTCATTACACTTATAAAAATATCAATTGCGATTATAGCCACGGTCATAGTTGTACGGGTTATAAACCGAGCTTTGGTAATTTACTTCAAATTCGCAAGCGGGAAGCTCAAAGTTGATGAGACTACTTATACTGTGGTTAGAAGATTTTTCGCCCGTTTCGTGTCGGCGATGTCGTGGAAATGGAAAAGGAATATGGAACCATAGAAGATATAACACTCCGGCATACCGTGATAAGAACATGGCAGAACAAAAGGCAGATCATCCCTAACTCACGAATAAGTGAAGAGACCATAATAAACTGGACGATAGGGGACCTAACGGTGCTGTGGGCGGTTGATTTTGGGATTAGTTACGATTCTGATATAGACCTTGCCCGGTCAATAATCCTTGATGAAATAAACAAACATCCGGATGTGATGCATGAACAAGATAGAGAAGCGAAGGTGCGGGTTACTGAGCTCGGGGATTTTGCAGTTAATCTGAGGGCATTGTTCTGGGTGTCTGACAGACCTACGGCATGGAGAACGGGTACAGAAATAAGAGAATCGGTAAAGAAGAGATTTGATGGTGGGGGCGTTGAGATACCTTTCCCATACCGAACTGTGGTGTTCAAAAAAGATATGAAGGCGGAGCGAGCTGGCTAATATAAACAATTTCGGCGTTAAACCACTTAAGCTTTTTCTAAAAAAGTTTATCATGCGTTATAAAATCTAAGGAGAAAAAAAGGATGAAGGGATTAGCCTGTAATAACCCCTCTTCTTTCTCCCCAACTATCTTCAATTACTTCCCCTTCTCCTCTTATAAATCTTTCCAAAAGTTCTCTTGCCTCTTCGTCGGGATACTGTACCGGCGGATGCTTCATCGTATATGCAGATATTTCTATTAACGGTCCTGCAATTCCTTTATCCAGCGCAAGCTTGCATACTCGTATCGCATCAATTGTGCTCCCTCCACTGTTAGGCGAGTCCTCCACTGAAAGTCTGAGTTCAAGGTCTATCGGAATATCTCCAAAAATCCGTCCTTCCATTCGCAAGAAACATATCTTGTTGTCACGCTGCCATGGTACGTAATCAGAAGGTTCCTATATGGATGTCATCCGGCATCAACGGCTCATCCAGAACCGATTGCACCGCCTCTGTCTTTGATATCTTCTTTGATTCCAATCGCTCCCGGCTCAGCATATTCAAAAAGTCGGTATTTCCACCTGTGTTAAGCTGATACGTCCGGTCGAGCTTACATCCACGGTCATTGAACAACTTCGCAAGCGTTCTGTGAACAATAGTCGCACCAATCTGCGATTTCACGTCGTCGCCGACCACAGGCAATTTCTTCTCCTCGAATTTCCTCCCCCATTCGGGGTCGGATGCGATAAACACGGGCATGCAGTTTACAAATGCCACACCTGCTTCCAAAGCTGCTTTCGCATAGAACCTCGTAGCCTGCTCCGAGCCCACGGGCATATAATTCACCAAAATATCCGCACCGCTGTCTTCAAGCTCCTTCACCACATCGCAAGGCTCTTCATCCGCAACCACGAAGGTTTTATCCTCTGGATACCGGTGCATGTGTGATGCCACACCGTCCAGAACCGGTCCCATTTTCACTTCCACACCGCGATAAGGCACTCGATAAAACACCGTCGTGCAGTTAGGCTCTGCAAAAACCGCTTCACTTAACTCCTTCCCCGCTTTCCTCTCATCTACGTCAAATGCCGCTACAACTTCTATATCCCCTGGTCTGTATCCGTTGACCTCATAGTGCATCAACCCGATGCAATTCTTCGCATCCACGTGTTTATAATACTCGATACCCTGGACAAGAGAACTTGCGCAGTTCCCAACGCCAGCAATTGCTAATTTTATCGTTTTCATCTCTTTTTAGCACCTCCTTTATTTGCTCTAAATTTTCTCCTGATCCAAAACATCCCAGAGATAATCCAGTAAATTACCTAAATCGCAGGTTAATAGGATAACATATTTATCGCCACAGCCACAGTAGATGAGGAGTTTATCCTTTACGACAACGATTCCCGTGGGAAAAACGACTGCGGGGACATCGACGGGATATACCTCATCACCATAAAGTTCATAGGGCTTTGAAGGAATATAGATTGGCATTTTAGTTCTACATAAGACATCTCTCGGATTCTCTAAATCTAATATGGCTGCGGATACAGAGTATGCCCTTTTAATCCCCTTTTTCAGCCCGTAACTCTTTGCCATCTCTAAATTTATTTCTCCAACACCGTGATAGATCAGTAGCCATCCCCGCTCAGTTTTTATAGGTGGAGGACCCGCACCTATCTTTTCTTTCTCATGTTGATACACGCCAGTTTTTAAAATTCGATTTTTTTCGCGCCTCTCATGAAGAATCTGCCATTCCTTTCTATGTTTCTCTGCCATTAATAATTGCTCCAATCCGGCATCCAAAACATCGAGAAATATGCCATCGGATGGAGGGTATCTCAGTAGCATATACACTTTGTCATTTTCCATAAATGGTATCGAATTTCGAGACTCTATGCCGTGTACTATCCCATGATAGGTAATCTCTTTAAAGTCGTTTGTGGAATAGATAGCTATTCTATCATCATCTCCATTACCCTTGAATGGAGGGTTTAACTTCCCCGCACCTATCAATAAATATCTTTTCCGAAGCTTGATTACCCTCATATCCTCTATCCCATAGAGAAAATCCTTATGGTGAGTGCCATCTCCCTTAATTACAGAATTATTGAATCTTTGAAAACGGATGCCATCTTCGCTTATCAATGGCCATATCTCTGAAATATATTCCTCAAATCTGTATCTTTTAATGCCTGATTTATGGTCAAAAAACTCTTTCTTTCGGTAGTTTGTCTGGCATCTCGGCGTTAATATTATCTTACCATAAAAAATTTCTGCTCCCGGATTGAAAACTGCTCCTGACTGAGGTCTTCCATTTTCGTAGCATATTAAACCCAAATCTTTGGGTTCTACTATGGGATTACATTTATACGAGTCCAATTTAAATACCTCCTCGCCGGAATCCAGTCTGAGGACTTCTCCTTCACCAAATCCTTTTACTTCCACTTCTTCTTTCCTCCCTCACCTTCTCAAATAGTTGTATAAACCTATCCGCTACCCTGCTCGCATTATTCTCCCTTAGATAGGATTTTGTCTTTTCAACATCAAATTTCCCATCGAATAAGTCAGCGAGTTTGAGCTTCATGTCATCAATATCCCTATACTTAACAATCTCGTTTCCATGCAATTCCACATAGTTCGAATCGTGAAACAGGATAGGACACCCGGAACCGAGTGTTTGACAGACGGTTGATGAAATTACGGCTTTATATCTTGGGGATTCCTTATGAATTAGCAACACATCGGATGCGTGCAGGTAGGTATATAGTTCATTAATTGACACTGCTTTTATTTTGAGATCTACAAAATTATACCTTTGTTCTACTTCGTGCAATGCGTCAACTTTACCCCCCGGATTTACGATTATAAGATATCTGAGATTATATTTCTTATCTACATCTTCCAAAGTCGGCAATACGGGCATAATATCCGTACTGAAACCGAATGAGAATACAATCTTATCGTCCAATGGAAGACCTAATTTCCTCCTTGCTTCCTTCTTGTCACCAGGTTTCAGTGGATGACAGGGATAAGGAATTATGTGAATAATCTCTTTGGGAAAGAATCTCACGAGAAAATCCCGGTAGCGTTGATCGAAACAAACGATAGCATCCCAGTTAAATTTGTAGAAGAGCGGATCCTTGGGTGGGAAACCCTCGTGGACTACCTGTACAGTAATTGCCTTTTCCCTTATCTTCGGAAATACATCCAGGAGCTCTTTGGTTGGGAGCCTCTCCACATTTTGAGCTACAAATACCTCATAATCCTCTTCGAGCAAAGGAGTAGGCTCGAAAGAATCTGCCTTTGTCCGGGGAAAAATTTCATTAACATCAAAATGCCGGAAAACGAAATCTTCATCTCCTCCTGTTGGGTAGGTCTGAAATCCGGATGCTTACGAGCGGAAAACACCACCAGACTATGCCCCCTCTTTATCCACTCCCTCCCAATAAATTCCGCGTGAATGGAGGGACCATTGGCGGCATTCCACAGACTCATCATTCCTATCTTCATTTTTAATCACCCCCAATAGGCGTTCTCGGAGTTAATTTACCCGCCCGAGAGAGATGCAAAATCGTCCTTGAACCATAAAATATAGCACTGACTAATGACCATACAAATATTGCAACTAATGACCAGAAAGGTGCATTTAGCAAAACACCTATTAAGATAAAGATTATGTAACTGTTCTTTCTACCATCAAATTTTCTAAATAGCTGTTCGATCCTACCATAATCGTGAAGTGGACGATTTTTGATCCCTTTTCCAAATGCACTTCCACAATGGTCAGAAAAAACGTCGAAGAGTAGTATAAACGTGCTAAGTAAAACAGGCATTGGTCCAAATGTATTTGATAGATAGATTGCCAATGCTATATACCACGAGTGTTCAAAGAGGTAATCAAATGCATGCTCCATTTTTCCAATATTAGAAGATGCCAATTTTATTCGAGAGAGTTTTCCGTCCACACCATCCATAAATGAAACGATAAAAGTAAGAAGAGAAGCAAACAATAGATATCCTTCGAGGAATAAAAATGCGGATGCATAAGCAGCTATGTTTATTAGTACGGTAACCTGGTTTGGTGTAACCCGCCTATTTGCCAATCTGCTTACGATAAAATTCTCTATTGGTTTATTCACATAGGTTGCAAGCAAGTCATTTCTTCCTTTGCAGGCATTCTCAATCAAAATCCTTTTTGCTTCGATTAAATCCTCTTTCGTATCAATATCCATCCAGAAAGCCTTAATCTCCTTGCGCATGCTCGGTATATAGCTATTAATTTGCGTGATGTCGAATATTTCAGCATCGCCGTTATCAGCAGCTTTTGCAATACCGTCAGCAAGTTCCGTTTTACCTTCTTCTACTGCACCTTCGATATAAGAAAATATCTTTGGTGAGCAAAGAAATATGCCGGTGTCTATGCAGTTTGATTCCTCAATATGCTTGCCTATGTCAACGATTTTTCCATTCTTTTCGAGAACTTTCGTGTCCCCCGGTAGAGGTTTTCTTCTATCAATGGCTAAGATAAGCGAACTTATCATATCAGAATCAATAAGTTCTCTTAGAATGCCACCATCAAAGATATGGTCTGACATCAATAGGATAAAGTTCTCATTTAACACTTCTTTCGCTTTTAAAACAGAAAAAACGTTTCCCTTTTCCCATTCTTCGTTCTCAATGTAATTTATTTTTACTCCGAGCCTCTCCCCATCTTCTAATTCCGCTTTTATTTTATCTCCAAGATAACCAACGACGATTACAAATTCGTTAATGCCTGCTTGTTTTGCGGTTAATATTACTCTTTCAATTAAAGACAAACCCAAAAGTTGAATCAGGGGCTTAGGCTCATCTTTAGTTAGACTTTCTAATCTACTACCTTTTCCAGCAGCAATTATTAAAGCTTTCATATTCATTCTGATGTTATTTTGAGTTGCTCTTCTTTGCGGGTCTTTAGTACGGTTGTTACCCTTGTGTTTACAATATTGGGTATGATTCGGATTTTCCTTACCACGAGATCCCTCAGGTCTTCGTTGGTCTTAGCTCTTATTTTAGCGATAATGTCGTATTCCCCGAAAGTTTCGTGGATTTCAAGCACCTCATCCAACCTTCCAAGATTTTCGATAATTTCTTCAATCATGTTAGGTTTTACGTTGATCTCGATAAACGCTGCAACACCTTTTTCCACTTTTGCCGGTGCTAATACCGCGGTGAACTTCTCTATTACGCCTGCCTCTTGAAGCTTCTTAACCCTCACGTGGATGGTGGGGTCTGAGACGCCCAACTCTTTCGCAATCTCCACGAAGGACTTTCTCGAATCCTCTTGAAGCCTCTCGATTATCTTCTCATCAATCTCATCAAGTTCGATTTCTTTTCCCATCTCATTGATAAGTATATCGTAATAAGTATATAAACTCTTCAAGAAATTTTATCCTTATGTTCCTTTCTTATAAGAAATATAAGGTTTATAAATAGATTTATTTAGAAGTTCTAAATTCATACCTTCTCCTCCTTGATTTATCCAATTATGTAGTATTTTGCGGTCTTTTCTCCCGCTTTCCTCTTCACAATTTTCTTCTTTACCAGCTCGTTTAAGCTGTTCGCCACCGCTCCCTTCGGGATTTTCGCTTCCCTTACAATATCCTCCATTCCCTTTGCCTTTCCCTCGCTTGTCGCACCTTTCTTCGCCATCGCATCATACACCTTTTTTGTGTTGCCAGATAGTTCTTCCGCCATTGCTCTCACCTCATGCTTTTCTTTCCTTATGAAACATCCTTCTATTTAAATCTTTCTAAACCCATATTCCGTCTTTTCTATTCTGATGGAAAGAAGGGCTTGACCGTGATCTACAGGGGGATACCGGAAAACGAGGTAAGGGATGGAGACATCTATTTAACACTGCTAAGAAGCGTTTTAATGCTGTGTTCGGATGGCAGGACATGTCCTGCAATACCGGTTCCGGATGCACAGGAGTTAAGAAAATACGAGTTCAGGTAATAGAGACTACCTAAAAATCATCCAAAGCTAAATCATGGACATATATATATTCCATATACCAATAGAGATAAAATTAACTGCGATAGCGCCTAATAATAACCCCATAACACGTGTTACCACTAAAGATCCACTAACGCCCAATATTCTATTGATGACCTCCGCAAATCTGAAGATGAGATAAGCCAGAGCAAAGGTTAATAATATGGCTAATATCGCGATTATTTTCAATTCCAGTGCTTGACCTGTTCTTATGACCACTATTACAGTTGTAATTGCACCCGGACCGGTTAATAATGGCATAGCAATGGGAAATACAGAAATATCTTCTCTTTTGGTGGCGTCTTTTATCTCTTCTGCGGTTACGCTCTCACGCGAGACCCTCGCATGCAACATGTCTAATGCGACTATAAAAAGTAATATACCTCCAGCAACTCTTAAGCAGTCCACGGTCACACCAAAAAATCTCAATATCAACTCTCCAGATATAGCAAAAACAATTGCCAAAACACATGCTACCGTAACTGAGCGCTTTGCTATCTCTCTTCTTTCTGTTGCACTCATTCCTGCAGTCAACGAGATAAAAGTGATCAGCCCACCAACTGGATTTACGATAACAAATATTGATGCGAAGGCATAAATGAAGAAGGCTATTGCTTCCATATTTCTATATCATGCGGTTGCTTTATATAACATCAATCGTGAGGATTCAAAATAAGCTTATATCACCGCTTTTCCTTTTCAATGCTGATTTCTCCGATTAAGAAATCCGAATCCATCAATTATAAATACACCCATAAATACGGAGGCGATGTACACATAATCCTGATTAAAGGAAAAAATAAAAGGAAGTGAAAGAAGAGGAAAAAATTAGTATTCCTCTCCCATCCCTTCCATTCCAGGACCTCCTGGAGGCATACCTCCTGCTGGTGGCTTCGCCGTAGTCGCTGCGATTACATCGTCTATCCTCAGGATCATCGTCGCTGATTCCGTTGCCGAGCTTATAGCCTGTGTCTTTATCCTCAGAGGCTCAATGACACCCGCTTTCAACATGTCTGTTGGTTCTCCTTTGAACACGTCCAGACCCGCATTTTTATTCCCGGCTTCATGCGCAGACCGAAGTGCCACGAGCATATCTATGGGGTCTAAGCCCGCATTCTCGGCAAGCGCCCTCGGAATGACCTCAACTGCGTCAGCGAAAGCCTGTATTGCCAGCTGTTCTCTGCCTCCTACACTTGCAGCATAATCACGCAGCCTCAGCGCCAGTTCTATCTCCGGGGCTCCTCCTCCTGCTACATACTTACCGTCCTCTACTGCACAAGCCGTCACTCTTAATGCGTCATTCATTCCACGCTCTAACTCGTCCACTACATGCTCAGTCCCTCCTCGCAGCAATATAGATACCGATTTCGGGTTCTGGCAATTCTCTACGAATATCATCTCTTCGCCGCCTATCTTCCTCTCCTCAACCACTCCGGCAGCTCCAAGGTCTTCCGGTCTGATCTCCTCCAAAGTGGTCAATATCTTCCCTCCTGTTGCGCTTGCCAGCTTCTTCATGTCGCTCTCTTTTACTCGTCTCACTGCTAATATGCCCGCTTTTGCAAGATAATGCTGTGGCAAGTCATCTATCCCTTTCTGACAGAAAAGCACGTTCGCTCCGCTGTCTTTCACCTTGTCCACCATGCTCTTCAGCATCCTCTCCTCCTCGTCCAGGAACGCTTTCATCTGGTCCGGCGAGGTAATCTCTATCTTCGCATCCACCTCTGTCTTCTCTATCTCCAACGCTGAATTTACTAACGCTATCTTCGCATTCTCCACCAGCTTTGGCATTCCCGGGTGCACCCGCTCCTTGTCTATCAGCATACCTTTTATCAACACAGTATCGTCCTTGCTTCCGCCCGTTTTCTTATCTAACTTTATGTGGTCAATGTCTATCTTCCCTCCTTTCTCTGCTATCGCTCTTACCGACTCTACCGCAAGGTTGGTCAGCAGCTCTCTTGCAACCTCAGCTCCTTTTCCCGTCATCGAAGTCATTGCTATTTTCTTGAGCGTCTCGGTATCGTCGGGCGTGACGTCCTTTGTCAGCCCCTTTAATATTTCATGTGCTTTCTCCGCAGCTAATCTATACCCCGTTACAATCAACGTTGGGTGCACCTCTTGTTCCAACAGGTCCTCCGCGCGCTTCAGCAACTCTCCTGCAATGACTACCGCACTCGTTGTGCCATCTCCAACCTCGTCGTCCTGCGTCTTCGCTATCTCCACCATCATCTTCGCCGCTGGATGCTCTATGTCCATCTCCTTTAGTATCGTCGCACCATCGTTTGTTATGACAACGTCACCCATAGAATCAACCAGCATCTTATCCATACCTTTTGGTCCAAGCGTAGACTTGACTGCGGCAGCTATTGTCTTTGCTGCAAGAATGTTCCTGCTTTGCGCATCCCTTCCTCTTGTTCGCTCACTGCCTTCCCTTAATATCAATACCGGTGTTCCACCTAATTGTGCCATTTATCTTACATCACCTCTATTTTATATACATTTAGATATATTAAAACTCGTGGTTTGCTGATAGAAAGGAGGTATAAAAGGGATGGCGAAGAAGAAGGAAAAGAAGAAGCGGAAGAAGGGAAAAGAGGAAGGAAAAAAGGAAGAAAGGAAAAAGAAGAAATAAAAAGCTTTATTCTTTGTTAATATCAAAATATCTTCGAACAAGCTTATCACCTCTACACGATGAATCCTGCCATGCGCATAAACAGGGAGAAGGTTAGATTCATACTTCGTTCAACTGCTCCTGCCATTACCGCCTTTTCCTTCTTCAAGCACCCGCTCCAATTTCTCGGCTGCATGCCTGTGGTCAAATTTCCTTGCCAATGCTAAAGCATTAATCGCAGTCTGCTTCCTTAGCTCAACGTCTTTTAACAGCATAATCACATACCCGGAAAAAACGTCATAATCATCAGCCACAAACATATCTTCTCCATGTTTTGGATTTATTCCAAAGGTAGCCAGTCGAGTAGCAACGACAGGCAGCCCACAAGCCATAGCTTCTAAGAGCTTACCTCTAAAACCCGTGCCTAACTCAATCGGTGCCACCAACACGTCGCTACTCCAATAAACTCGACGCACGTTCTCGTTATCCCCTCCATCCCGGACAATTACCTTCTCACTTCTCAAATCGAGGAGTTCTCGCGGAGGATTGAACCCGATTGCATAAAACCTCGCATCCGGGACTTCTTCCAGGATTTTAGCCCAGCAGTGCTCGATAAAATTTTTCACGGCATCTACATTGGGATAATGCTGAAAATTCCCTACGTATAAAATATTTTTAGTATTTCTATCCCCTGACTCCTCCCCAGGCGGAGTGTAAAATCCCGTGTCCACCCCGTGAGGCACTACCGCGATTTTATTTTTTAACCCCGGCGAATAATTTATCAGAATTCCGGCATCCTCACCAGTCAAGGTTAAAATTTTATCGGCGGTGTCATACATCTTAAATTCGTAATTAAATAGCTCCTTTATTGTTTCTTCGTTAATAGCCTCTCCTTTTTCGGCTCTTAGTTCAAACGCCTTTGTATAGCATTCGTGCACTGAAATTATAGTCCTGGTATCCGCGGGTATAAGGCTACGGTTCGCCTCTATGTATTGTCCCATCATCGAATATTCTGCAATAATGGCATCGAAATGCCGCCCCTTCAAGGTCAACTTCAATGCCTCTTCTATTTCTTCATTATAACCGCCGTCGCCAGTTAAGAATGCCTTTGGTCTATTCAATCGCTTATAAAGTGCCTCCACTTCACCAAGCGGTCTCTCTTTAACTGAATCAACCCGGATAATCCTTTCACAGAAGGTTTCAAGGCTTTTATCCGCTCTATCTTCGTCCGTATAGGCAGGGGCAATGAGCGTTATCTTATGCCCCATCGAAGACAGATTCTTAATTCTGTGATAGATGAGAATAGGTCCGCCTATGACGTCTGCGCGGGGTAGCAACTTGGGTAGAAACAGCAGGTTCATTTTCTTGCTCCTTCTATAATTTCCCTCATAGTCGAACGAACTTCTCTTTTGCCTGTCCATTCCATTAATTCCTGCCAGCGTTTTTGCAGCTCGCATAACCTTTGAAAAGGGTCGTATTTCGGCACTGCATCAGTTTTCGCAATGACGATATTTTTTAACGTTTCCTCACTGCCTTTTCTGTCACCCTGAGCAAGATACTCTTCAGACAACAGCTTGCAAGATTTTTCAATCTTCTCCACGAGGTCAGGTTTCAAAAAACAGCCTGGATAGGGCTCAAAATTATCCGGATAAACTCTTGGCATCCCTTTCACCTCTTTTTGATGCTCAATCTTTGCACGCTCAAAGATAAAACGATAGATGTCTTCTCGCAAGCGTCTCCAGGTAGGATGCGTCTTTGACGGTGGAAGGTGCTTGATAGACAGTTGATTGTCAAGTAAAAAGTAAAATCCAAACATCCTTGCATTTATCAAGAAGTCTATGTCCTCCCCTCTCGGAACATTCGGGTCAAAAGGCACGAGGGTAAAAAGATTCCGATGGATAAGCATGTTCCCACCAAATACGAATGGTGTCTCTTTCAACCTCGGTTCAGTCCCAATGACCTTATCAAAAGCCTCATTCATCCTATCATATTTGTCCCAATATTTCATCCAGGGGCGATAAGATTTTTTAACTCGGTAGTCCCCATCGGGTTGAAGATAATATCCCGCTACTGCATTGACAATTCTTCCCCCAATATCTTTACCGATAAACTCTTTCGCTTTCGACATGAAGTCCGGGTCTTCAAATACCTCGTCATCGTCAATAAGCACCGCCACTTCCGAACCTAAGACATGAGGAATGAACGTGCACAGATTTCGTATGTTAGAATATCCTCGCAGTTGGAGAAGGTCAATATACTCTTTTTTGCCCGCTCTAACCATCAGATTATGTATCTGCGTAAGATGCGAATGCCCAAATAGCAATACTTCTACGCCTATCGTAGCAGAAGTGGATTTGATAATAGTAGCAACTTTCTTTTCTACCTGGGCTTCAATATCTTCTGTCGTGGCAACGGCAATTATCACCAATTGAAAATCTTTATCTTTTAATAGGGCTATGCTCTGTATGGCTCTAAGTAACGTGCCACCGGCATCTAAAGGAGTGGGATGGTCATAGATAGCGTCTCCTTCCTTCCAACCCACTTCGCTTTCTCTTGCCCAATACGAGGGAATTACCATTGTAAATTTCATAGCATAGACTTTTACTGACGCAGCACCTGAAATGAAATATACTAATATCTAAATTCTTTATATAAGTAGGAAATATTAGAGTATGGAATATAAAGGATAAAGGAAAGGAGGTAGAACGAAGAGATGGAATATATATATGCAGCATTGCTCTTGCATAACTCGGGTAAGGAAGTCACAGAGGATGGAGTGAAAGCGGTAATGGACGCAGCGGGTATAAAGGCAGATAAAGGCAGGGTGAAAGCACTGATATCCGCTCTTAGCGACGTCAACATAGATGAGGCGATGGAGCAGCAAGCACAGCCAGTCTATGCCCCTGCGGCAGTGGCACCGCCAACCGCGATGCCAGCAGAAGCACCGGCAGCAGCTCCAGAAGCAGCAGAGGCGGAGAAGAAAGAAAAGAAGAAGAAGGAAGGAGAGGAGGAGAAAGCAGAAGAGACGGGTATGGAAGGACTTTCTTCGCTATTCGGCTAAAAGAATAGCGCAGCGTCTTTCCGTAAACGCTTTTTCTAACGGGGTTTAGAAGAAAGTTTGGTCAAAGAGAGAAGCAAAAAGTTTCTGATAAATCGCCTTCTTTTAGATTTATGCTCCGGTAGTGTAGCTCGGCCAATCATCTCGGCCTTTCGAGCCAAGGACTCGGGTTCAAATCCCGGCCGGAGCATTATTTGTTTTTATAACCACGAGGTTACACAGGGTTTCAAAATAAAAAGATAAACAATGCTCGATATAATCGGTTTCTTGACGCAAATACCCGTAAGAAAAGAAGTAAGGATAGAAGAAGTAGCAGCCAAAAGTTACCTCTTCCCTTTCGTTGCTTTGCTGATTGGCGCTCTGATTTCGGGAATGGCATTTCTTTCTTTCGGGTTTTTGCTTTTACCGGCTGAGATTGCCGCTTTGCTCACGCTGCTCTCTATTTATCTCATTACAGGTTTGATGCACTTGGACGGTTTAGCGGATTTCTTTGATGGTGTAATGGCAGGTGGAAGTAGAAGAGAAAAGATAAAAGCGATGAAGGACGAGAAAATAGGGATTTCCGGGTTATTCGCTGCAATCGTCATCCTTCTTTTGAATTTATTCTGCATAAAAACTATCTGTTCAGGAACGACAGTCCACGATTTTGCTCGTGTATTTATAATAGCAGAAGTTTCCGCAAAACTAAGCATGAATACCTGTATGTTCTTCGGGAAAGGGTTTAAAGAGGGAATAGGAGGTGGAATGGGTGAAGGAATGGGTGATTCGTTTATACGCTCGGTTACAAGCTCTAAATACGCTGTTGCACTTCTTTCTTCCATTCTCATTTCTTTTGTTTTTACCAACGCTTCTTTTCTTTTCCTTAGCGTGCTTACCGGGATTATAGTCGCGGTTTTTATGTCCTACGTTGCAAAGAATAATTTTGGCATGGTGAGTGGGGATGTAATGGGTGCATCCAATGAAATCGCAAGATGTGTAACGTTACTTGTATTTGTATTGGTTAGCTAAAGAAATACTCTTTCATGCTTCTTTCAACTCTTCTTTTCAGCGTCAAAAACTCTTCGTAAACTTCTAATCTCTTACACCGCTCCTCTAAATACGCCATGTCCATGTTTTCAAACTGTCGAGCGTAAATACCTTCGGCATCTTTTACATCCTGCTCGCTTCCGAATAGCAGTTTGTTCGCAATGATGTCTTCAGGTGAAGCGACATAAAACACAAAATCCGCGAAACTTACTTTCCTTCTCCTTTCCAGTGTTATCCGGTCATTTTCGTTGTAAATTCCTTTGCCGTCTATATAATATTCGGATAAGTCATCAAATATCGTGAAGTGGCTTTTCTCCTTTAACGCATCTCTTATATCTTCCGCTTGAATTGAGAACTTCGCCTTCCTCAGTGCTTCTTCAAGCTCACCGGCGTCTTTTTCTTTTATGAACAAAATTATATCTACATCCCTGGTTGTGCGTATATTACCCCAGGCGGATACTGCTATCCCTCCAACAATCACATAATCTACCTTTTCTTTTTCTAATATCCTGGTAATGCCCTTTATTACTTCTTCTATACTCCTCATAGCACTTCCTTTCTAAAGAAAGAACCTGCACTAAGAAAGACTTTTTTCATCACATAATTTTCCTTTTAAGGAATTGTTTTTATTCAGCCTATCAGCAAATTCACAGAGGTCAGACAACATTTTCAATGTATCCTCTGGCTTTTTATCCCTGAGCATCAAAGAGTCTCTTATCCATTCTTTCTCCCTTTCTTCTTTTATTCTCGCTCTCAGTTCTTCTTTATTCATTCCTCTTGAGCCTGCACCTCAAATATCATTTTACCAAGATTTGTGACCGAAAAGAAGAGTTGAAAGAAGCATGAAAGAGTATTTCTTTAGCTAACCAATACAAATACAAGTAACGTTACACATCTTGCGATTT
>WJOV01000125.1 GCA_009618475.1 Methanosarcinales archaeon
AGGGCTGCTTTTGTTAGAATAAAAATACATCCAATGCGGCACTTCACACATCCAGCCTTGCTTCGTTTCCACGAAAGACCGCTTTTTAAAAAAAATAATTATCAAAACTTCTTCATATATCCTCTTGATTAACGGTTGAGTTGAGGATGTAGAACCTTAATTCGTAAAGTTCAAGTATTATTAAGTTAAATACATTAAAACATTACGGTGTTATGATTATGAACGAAACATCCAAAAAAGGTGAGTTATTCATTGTAGATAATAGTGATGCTGCCTGGAAGGTTCAAAAATACCTATCCGAATGGTGTGAACTATCAAAGAAATTTGATATTGCAACGGGTTATTTCGAAATTGGTTCTTTATTGAGTCTGGATAAAAAATGGCAGAATATGATAAGTATTTAGCGTGGATAGAAGAGTCAATAGAATGATTGTGCTTGTTTAGCTCCTTTTATAACCACAAGATTACACGGATCTCCACGAGAAAATGTGAGTCAAAGGAAGGAAGTTCGCATCCTTTGGTTTAAATATAAAATACTTTGGTAATAAGGAGCTTGTAAAGCTATAATCATCTATGGAAATAGACTACCGTGAAATAGGACTAAAAGCAGGCTTGGAAATACATCAGCAGCTTGATACGAGAACAAAACTCTTCTGCAAATGCCCTACGACGCTGAGGGAGAAGAAAGAATCCAGGTTCTCCTTTAAACGGTATCTGAGAGCGTCGAAGAGCGAAATGGGCGAAGTGGACGAAGCGGCGCTTGAGGAGGAGAGATACAGCCGGACTTTTATTTATAAAGGATACGACAGCACCTGCTTGGTGGAAAATGACGAAGAACCGCCGAGGGAATTGAATCGTGAAGCCATTGACATTTCACTGGAAGTAGCGCTGCTTCTGAACATGAATCCTGTGGATGAGGTTCATACGATGCGGAAAATTGTGATTGACGGGTCTAATACGTGCGGCTTCCAGAGGACTGCGTTATTAGCGACGGATGGTCGGCTCTCGACAGAGGAGGGTCTTGTTAGGGTTGATTCGCTGTCTCTGGAAGAAGATGCGGCACAGAAGATAGAAACAGGAAGCGACGCCGTTGGTTATTCCTTAGACCGATTGGGCATACCGCTTGTAGAGATAGGCACTGCTCCTGATATAAGAACGGCAGAGCAGGCGAGAAAAGTAGCAGAGCAGCTCGGCATGATATTGCGTTCCACAGGCAAGGTGAAACGCGGTTTGGGAACAATCAGGCAGGACATAAACATTTCAATAGAAGGTGGCGCTCGTGTGGAGATAAAGGGCGTTCAGAACTTGAGGCTGATAGGCAAAATAGTTGAAAACGAAATCGTTCGACAGTTAAAGCTCATAGAGCTAAAAGATGCGTTGAATAAAAGAGGAGCGAGGGTAGAGCATCGAATTGCAGATTTATCGGGCATATTTGACGCTACTTCTTCGAAGGTAATAAAAAAAGCAGGCGGGCAAGTGTTTGGTGTATGCCTGCGTGGTTTTTCCGGCATTCTCGGAACGGAAATACAACCGGGAAGAAGGTTTGGCAGCGAATTAGCGGATTTCGCAACTAAGTATGGTGCGGGGTTGATGCACACCGATGAGCTTCCGGCGTATGGTATAACTGCGGAAGAAGTAGAGCAAATGAAGAGAACTTTTGACGCCACTGGAGATGATTGCGTGGTAATCGTTGCAGCGGAGCGAGAACGTGCGGAGGTAGCGATGAAAGCAGTGCTGAGAAGGGCGGAGGTAGCGATGCGAGAAATACCAAAAGAGACGAGAAGAGCGTTGCCAAACGGGAGCAGCGCTTATATGCGACCCTTACCCGGTGCAGCAAGGATGTATCCGGAAACGGACGTGCCACCAGTAAATATAGATGAGCAAAGGCTGAAAGAAATAAAGAGTAAGCTTCCTGAGACTTTTGAGCACCGGAAAGTGCGATATAAGGAAAAGTTCGGTCTAAATGACGAACTCGCGGATAAAATCTCCCGGAACGTTAATTTCTCTCTTTTCGAACGCGTAATGGATTCGTATGAGAACATACCTGCAACGTTGGTGGTCAGGACTCTTACGGATACGTTAGCAGAGTTGATGCCGGAAGGAATAGAAGTGGAACAGTTGGAAGACGGTCATTTCATGGATTTGTTCAGGCAACTCGCATCGGATGCGTTTGGGAAGGAGGCGATACCGGATATTTTGAAATTCCTGGCGAACAAGCCTGAGACGAGTGTGAGTAAGGCGATAGAAGAAATCGGGCTTAGTGTGGACACGAAGGAGGTGGAAAGGCTTATAGAGGATATAGTGAACTCGAAGACGGATTTTATACGTGAGAAGGGTGCAAGAGCTGTGGGACCGTTGATGGGCGTTGTGATGAAGGAATTGCGTGGAAAGGTGGATGGAAAGGTGATAAGTAAATTATTGGCGGAGAAGGTGAAGGAAGTTCTGGAGGATGGTTAAAAAAAGAAGGAGTTATCAAGCACTTTCGTATAATTCTTTATACGAAACTGTAGATTTTATGGGCGTGTTATATGACGTCCCATGGCTTGCGTCTTTTCCGACTCAGATCCCGAGCACTGTGTATAACTGTAAGAATTAAAATACTATCTGTTCCCACGCGATAGATAATCCGGTAATTATGGAATAAAAGTTCACGGATATTTTCTTCTTCAGCCTCTGGAACCTTCCGTCCCATTTCAGGAAACTTTTCTAGACTTTCTACCGCTTCAATAATTCTTTCAACAAAATGATTTGCATAATATTCGGAATCCTTCTTAATATAATCCTGAATGCTCTCCAGGTCCAAGAGAGCTGGTTTAGTCCACTCAAGCTTCATTTTGAAAGAAGTCTCTTTTTAACTTCCTCGTGGGAGATAACCTGCCCTTCATCAGCGGCTTTCAAAGCAACTGCTAACTTCTTCTTAACATATAATTCATACATAAGGTCATCCCATGTTGCATGTTCTGGCAATTTGTCAATGAGCTTCTTTGCTTCTTCTTTAACGATACTCATAGCTTTTTTATCCTTCTAAAATACATTTTGGCACCAGTCCATAAAAACTTTCCGGTTCTTGCGAGTACAAGTTGTGCTGGTGGAATTCCAACAGTAGAACTTCATCGTATAAGCATATTAAAACTTGATTCACAGGCCCAGTGCTTAATTTCAGGCTCCGTTAAAAGTGGTACGCAATTTAAAATCAAAAGAAAGTTTGTGTGAAAATCTGTGTAATCTTGTGGTTATAAAAGGAGCTAAACAAATATATGTGAGATTGAAATATGAAAGAAGAGAAGACAATTGAGAGTAAGCAGATATACGAGGGAAAAGTTGTTCAGTTAAGGGTTGACACAGTTTCATTGCCGGATGGGAGGACAAAACTGCGTGAAATTGTCGTTCATCCCGGTGCGGCAGCTATTGTTCCGTTGATGAACGAAGAGGTATTGTTAGTGGAGCAATACCGAAAAGCTATTGCCAGTCCAACGTTAGAGATACCCGCAGGCACGCTTGAAGAAGGCGAGTCGCCGGAGGAATGTGCTAAACGTGAACTGATTGAGGAGACGGGTTTTCAAGCTTCGAAACTGGATAAACTGATAGAATATTATCCCTCGCCGGGGTTCAGTAGCGAGATGATACACGTCTTCAAAGCGAGTGGGCTGAAGAAAGTTTCTGATGCAGAAGCGGAACTTTCGATAACGTTTGTGCGGTTGGAAGAGTTATTAGCCATGATAAAGAGGGGAGAGGTAAAAGATGGTAAGACCGTAATTGGGGTGTTAATGGTCACGAGGTAAAAAAATGGATGATGAAATAGAATTACGTATACTTCTTTCCTGCATTGACTATCACCACGTTCTTAAAAAAATCCTTGAACATCTCCGCGTGTTCGGTATGAACGGGATACACACAATCAGGATTTATTTCTTTAATAATTGCCTTTAGTTCAGCGCCAGAAGCATGTCCGGAAGCATGAGCAAAATATTCTTTAATTCCAAAATGCTCTAACCAGTTCCTTTTTCGTTCCTCATCCAATTCCATTTCTTCACTGAATGGCTCACAGGACGATTTTATCCAGATAGCCGATTCTGGCTGGATGTCTGTAAGTTGATTTATTTCCCAGAGGTTCATGGAGACAACATAGTGCTCCGGATTTTTCTGCAACGCATTGCAGGTTATTGAATTCGCTCGATTGATATATTCTCTTTCCCAGGTTGCATAATCCCGCTCGACCAGTTTAGAATCAATTCCTTCTTTGCTAATCAAACCCCAGCTCTTCTTCGGCACTAAAATCTTCACCTCACTGAGCGAGAAAGGCGATAAAGCGCCCAACGTTTCTATAAGATGCGCAAGTTTTAAAGTAACGGCAAATTCGCGGTTATTTGCTCGAGCAGCTTCAACAATAGTATTTACTCTATCGAGATCTCTAATAGGATGTTCAACAAAGACTAATCCTTTTGCCCTGTCGGCAATCAACTGCGTGAGTTCGCTCTTTACGCCTGCTTCACTGTCCTGCTGCGTGCTGTCAATTCTCGTCCCTTCGGATAATAGCCATTTTGGCTCGGCGGCTTTCGCTTTCTCGACAAAATTTTTACTTAACGCTTGATTGGAACCATGAAACCGAATATCGCCGGTATAAACCAAATTTCCTTCGTCAGAATAAATAATGTAGCCACATGCGCCGGGCAGAGAATGATCCACGGGGACCATTTCGAGTTCTAACGAGCCTATTGTGACTTTTTCCCCGGGCTCCAGCACGTGAAACGTTCGCTCGTGGACAAACTCTGTGTTTCTCCTCGTTACTCTGCCCAAAGTTCCTTTTTTAGTCTCGTAAAAGGTAAACGCATCGCAGGCGGTAATCAGGTCTGATAAAGGGTTACTTCCTGTTTCTTCTACTGCCTGGAGAATGATTTTTGTCGCTTCCGTGCAGTAAATCGGGATGTCGGTCCTCAAGAAATGGATATACTGTGCGTGGTCTGCATGAGCATGAGTAAGAAGAACGGCATCTACGCTTCTCGCCTCTTCCGGCCGTCCCATGTGCTTGAGGTAATCTTCGCGGTAAATGCCTTCAATATCAGGCAGAAGTCCTAATTCGAAGAAGTCGGCTAACGCAGTGCATTTTCTTGGTTGTAAGAACTCGGCAAAGTACGTGTTTGCAATCTTGAAGCTCATGCCGAAGTCGAGGAAGAGTTTTGTGTCTTCCGCTTCTAACAGTATCTTGTTGCCGCCTATTTCGTTTACGCCGCCGTAGAAGGTTAGGGATGGCATAGTATCTTAATGGTTAGCTATTGAATATCATTGGGTTGCAAACTATAAACTTATGAGAGGCTGTCCCCCTATTAATTATCAACACGGACACTTAAAGTTAACTATTGGATGTAGTCGTAAAAAGTTCCCTACTTTAGATGCCGAATTAGCTACTAACGTCCGAATTGTACTGATGATCGGCACATTCCCCTCCAATTTACCCCAGATTACCTTCAGATTGTGAGCTGTACATACCAGATTATGCTCTACCCTAACCTTCTCTATTCCACGTGTCAGGAATTCCCGGAACTTCAGATTATGCTTGATGTTA
>WJOV01000135.1 GCA_009618475.1 Methanosarcinales archaeon
AATTGATGGAAAGAAGATCGCATTATCAGGAGGCTTCAATTTAGTTGATCCTTTTGGCATCTGGGTTATGAATAGTGATGGTAGTGACAAGGTGCAATTAGCCACATACAACGAAAGCTATTTTCACCCATCATGGAGTCCAGATGGAAATAAGATTGCATATAGTTCAGAGGGCAACATCTATGTGATAACGCTTGGAGAAGAAACAACCCCTACAACAACTGCAACGCCTGCAACGAATGCGGCGTCAAGTCCAACAGAAAAGATTCCCGGATTTGAAGCGATAATTGCAATTTCGGCATTACTTATCGTGGCGTATATTGTAAAACTTGAGATAGAGAGGTGATAATAATGCCACAAAACTTTCTTGACCTGCACATCGTGGACTTCTGCCAACTAAACTGCAAGCACTGCTATCTAAATGAGGGAAACAGTGTCATGCCTTTGGATATGATAAGATTGATCTGCACCGATTTCCTTCAAACTGCGTTTCCACTGCCGCAAAGCGCAATTATTTTTAGCGGAGGCGACCCTTCCCATCAATTGCTTTTAAAGAATGGATAAAGACCAGGGAATATGTATCAAAGCGAATGGAAAAAGCGGGGATATATTTGCAGAGTAGCTGCATAGAAAAAGGCGGTATAGCGGTAGTCAAGTTATAAATGTAGAAATGTAATATAATAGGGGTGATGTATAAGAGATGGCACAAAAAAAGTTTGTACTGGCTATGGCGTTGGCTATATTGGTATGCGCTCTGGTTGGAATGACTTCGGCTCTGACAGGTGGAAACTACGTGGCAAAATTGACAAATGATTCGACAGCCGACTCTTTTCCATCTTGGAGCCTGGATGGAGAAAAAATTGCTTTCTTTTCTAATCACTCTGGTAATTGGGGTATTTGGGTGATGAATAGTGATGGGAGTAACAAGGTTCAACTTGCTAAGATTACCAAGAAAGGAGCGGGTTTTAATCTGAAATGGAGCCCGGATGGAGAAAAAATTGCTTTTACTTCTAATCGTTCTGGTAATTGGGATGTTTGGGTAATGGATAGCGGTGGGAGTAATAAAACTCAGTTGACCACCAGTCCTACAGAAGACTTTATTTCAGCGTATAGCCCCTTTTCAGTGTGGAGCCCAGATGGAGAAAAAATTGCTTTTACCTCTAACCGTTCTGGTAATTGGGATGTTTGGGTAATGGATAGCGATGGAAGCAATAAAGTCCAGTTAACCACCAATCTGACATACGCTGTGAATCCTGTGTGGAGTCCTTCCGGGAACAAGATTGCTTTTATCTCTGACCGTTCTGGAAATGAGGATATCTGGGTGATGGACTGTGATGGTAGTACTAAAATGCAGCTAACCATAAATGAAGGAAGTGATTTATATCAAGCTTGGAGTCCAGACGAAACCAAAATTTCTTTTGTTTCAACTTTTCCCAGTAACAGAAGTGTTTGGGTGATGGATAGTAATGGTAATAACAGAGTTCAGCTAACAGCTAATGTATTTGGTATTACATATCCAAGATGGAGCCCAGATGGAAAAAAGATTGCGTTCTCTGCATCCTTCAATCAGAATGATGCCTTAAATATCTGGATTATGAATAATGATGGCAGTAACAAGGTGCAGCTAACCTCAAGTAAAGAAAGCGATTTCCTACCATCGTGGTCTCCAGATGGAAAGAAGATTGCATACACCACAGATGGTAACATTTATGTGACAACGCTAGAAGAAACAACACCTACAACAACTGCAACGCCTGTGACACCAAGTCCAACAGGAAAGATTCCCGGATTTGAAGCGATAATTACAATTTCGGCATTACTTGTTGTGGCATATATTGCAAGACTTGAAATAGTGAGGTGATAATAATGCCACAAAACTTTATTGACCTGCACATCGTGGACTTCTGCCAATTAAATTGCAAACACTGTTATTTAAATAAGGGAAATAGTGTCATGCCTTTGGATATGATAAGGGCAATCTGTACAGATTTCCTTCAAACTGCGTTTCCACTACCGCAAAGCACAATTATTCTTAGCGGAGGCGACCCTTTGCTGCATCCAAATTTCGTAAAGGCATGCAACATCGTAAGAAAGCTGAATGGTCATGTAACAATGAGCACCAACGGAATTTTAATACCAAAGTATGTTCATACATTTCAGAAAAACGATGGAATCCAGGTAAGCGTGGATGGAGACCGGGAAGCACACGATTTCATACGTGGCGAGGGAAGCTATGAAAAAGCAGCGAGGGCTTTAAAACTGTTGGATGAGCATAAAATACGCCATAGCATCGCATTTACAATCAACCAGATGAACAAACATTGTGTAGATCATATTATAGACCTGTGCGTTGAAACCGGGGCTTCTACGCTTAACTGTAATATTTATCAACCTATAAAGGATAACGCTCTCCCATCAATTGCTTTTAAAGGATGGATAAAGATCAGGGAATATGTATCAAAGCGAGCCGAAAAAGAGGGGATATATTTGCCGAGTAGTTGCATAGAAAAAGGCTGTATAGCGGGAATACTCGGGCTGAGTGCCCTTCCAGATGGAACTTATTGGGATTGTTCGAGAAATCAAAAGATAATTGGCAAGTATCCACAAAAGATAGAAAAGGTGTTATATTGGGATAATATTAATAATGAAAAGCCAAGAAATCAATTTGAGACGTGTTGCAGGAAGTCAAAAATATAACAGGAATACAGAAGGTTTAACTATTAGCATAGAGCCTTAGCACAGACTCATGAGAATAAAGACAATTGGTGATTTTACTTATGCTTGGATGTATGGATTGAAAAAAAAAATAAAAATAGCCCGACCTATTAAAAATTAGACCGAGCCTTCTATTTCATATTTTCACGTTTTCTATTGGATTCACCACGATGTCATAGTTGAAGTGCATCACATCGCTTGGCAGCATCTCGAGCTTCCATGTACCGCTCGCCGGATTCTCTATCTGGTATATCACCGCTTGTTGTCCATGCTCATGCACACGCACATTTGCATTTGCACTTGCTGTTTCTTCCTCGCTTTCCCATACCGGCATGGGTATAGGCTTGGGCGGTCTGGGTGCATATTCAAAAACATTCACGTATCCCGATATGTGAGTCATCACCTTTGTCTTCTGTGATATTTCGTTCTCATCGGGGTCGAACAGATGCACATCCACCGTTCCTTCAGTAGAGATTAGATTTTTCTCATCTCTGTTCCACTTCACGGTCACAACTAATTTTGATGAATTTGCTACAACACAGAACGCCGTTTCTATCGGCTCTTCCAGCGGCTTATATACCTGAACGCTGTAATGCTCTATTCGTTCAGGATATTTGTCTGTCCTTATAGCAATCATTCCGCTGTAATATCCACTCTCCACATCCGAAGGTATGCTCACAGAAATGTCAAATTTTGTGGACTCTTGAGCACCCAAATCTATCTCACTCGGACTAACCGAGACCCACCCAGGTTTTATCACGTTTTCGCTATACTTATACCAATATGCCTCTTCTTCTCGCATAACAGGAACGAGTTCAACGGTTATCTCGCTGTTACCGTCGTTATGCACCTTTCCTTCAATGGAAATCGTCTCGCCAGCCTTTGCTAAGTTATCATAGGGGATTATTTTTGCATAAATCCCTTTTTCTCCCGGCGGTGGCACAGATCTTATTGGTATAGGTTCTATCATCGGCGCAGGAATGGCGTTCGTAATCGCTGCTCCGACCAGCATCGCCACAAGCAATACCGGGACTGAAGCCAATATCTTCTTTTTTGATACCACTTTTTTTTACCTCCAATAAGTAGTCAAGAGGAAGGGGTTATATAAGATTTGCGTAAGCTACGAATTGGTTCGTAGTTATAAATAAATTCAAGCCATTCCATTCCTTCTTCTACCGCGATATTTTACGAGGATTACAACCATTATTACAAGCAAGCAAGCAATAGGAATCCATAACCCCGGGGGATGTGCAAAAGTATCAAATACTGATGGTTTTTGGCTTTCGGCTATAATGATTTCCCATCCACCGATCATCTCACGGTGTAATTGCTGGTTTACCGGTGTACACTCATAGACCCAAAGCGTGACTGTTTTTCGCGCTAAATCAGTCGAAGTTCCACCAATTTGCATCTCAGGGTTCTCTCTCCATTTCTTTATTTGATCCCTAATCCAAGCTACCTCTTCATCAGTTGCCTCTACACCACTTGGCACTTCTTCAGGTAATAAATCTATTGGAAAACCACCACAACCACTCAAACCCCTCATCATATACATTCCTGTTTCTTCTGACATTTCCTCAGTAATTCCCTGCATCCACTCACCTTTAAAATATCGGATTTTTGAGTTCCAGCCAGCAGTTCCTTTATCCGCTACTTTTATTATTCCGTATATATCATCATCAGTTAAACCACTAATTACATTATTGCTTTGTAACCATTCTAATTCTGTTCTTAACGCCTGTCCCCAATCAAAAGTATCTAATTCAATATATATGGCAGGTTCTAAATCAACATCTTGTATAGTTCTGGGTGTTATTTCTGCTTGGCTTAGAACATCAGAATTAAATCCGTAAGTTTCAAGTATATTCTTAAATTCTTCTTCTAATTCAGGTGTTAAAGTGCTTTGGTTTCTGACCTGAATGGAAAACCCACTAAAACTTTCTCTCTTTTCATCTTTCTCATCATCTTCCTCTTCTTCAAAAATATAACTCCATACAGCAATATCAATATTTTCCTTTATAAGATGGGCTCTAAGATAATCAAATTTTTCCTTTTGAACACCAACCTTATTTTCATAGCCTAAAGATTTGAAATACTCTTGATTAACTTCTTGGGTAATAGGCGGAAGATTATCTAACTTTATTCTTAGTTCAGAGTAAGAGCTATAAACGAATTTTGTCGGCACTTGTATTTTAACATCTAAATATTTCTGACCTTCCCATTCCTCCTCCATTAAAGCCACTGCAACATCCTTATTGTAATGAGAACGGTAAATTATGGCGTTAGTTTCTATGTAATCTTCAAAAGAAGGTTCTATTCTTTTGTCGGGTAATTTTTTCTGTTCCTGTGTTTCTGGGGGTCTGTCAGGTAAAGGTAATTCCGTGTGGACTTCAGTAGGTGTTATCGGTGTAGGTTTAGAAACCTCTTCATATACCACTTCTGGAATATCCGGACTTTCTTCTTTTTCCTTTTCTATAACTGTAACATCTTCTGATTGTTTTATCCCGCTTAAATCATAAGTTATAGAAGGTTTGTTTAAAGCTACTTCGGTGGCAAAACTATCCGTCGGGTTAAAACAAGCCATGCCTGTATTTGGAAAAATTAGCAGGCTAAAGATTAGCAAGATGCCTATTCCGAATGTTTTAGTTTTGTTTTTCATCATAATCATTTTTTATATTTATTGACTAAATAATATACAACTCCAGCACCGATTAAAGCGCCAATGAAAGACGATAATACTATGGTAGGATCAACTGCTATAGTTATAGCATTAAGCAAATCCACTTTCACGATTGAAGCAATTACAAAGATTAAAATGCCTATGGCAATAAATAAACAAATCACAGCCAAAGCTATGAATTTTGGCGTCCAGTTTCTGGTTTTTGTTTCCACAATCATATTATGCTCCTTATTTTATTTGAACAACCGAATGACTTATCCCCGTTCTCACACTGATAAAACATTCCCTAACAAAAAAGATTTTGTTTTCGTTTTTCATCTTCATTAAACTCTTATTTAGCAGGATCAACAACTTTCCCTAAGAATAAAATATTTCCCGTATCTTTCTGTTGTATTATAAATATGAACGGATGATCTGCTCTAAATACCTTGGACATAACTGCCCCTTCTTCCATAATTGCTGCTGTTGCTGCAGCTGCTTCAGTTCCCTCTTCATTTACTTCAACAAAAGCTTGATGAATAACCTGGCTAATATACAAATCTCTTTTCCCTGTCATTCCAGAGAAATCAGCTTCACCAGTAAATGCTGAAGGCATTCCCATTTCTGCAAGGTCCAGAGCCATAAAATATTTGGTTTCAAACTTGAATTTGGGCATATAAACGTCTACTCTTTCCTTTTGAAGCATGCCTCGCCATTCATTCAATTTTTCCACCGTAAGAGATTGTTCAAGTTTGTCTAAAGTATCCCCTTTTGGTAAAAGCACAACCATAGATAACTCTTCACCCTCATAAGGCATTTCGAGTATTTGTAAGTGCGTTGTTTCAGCATAATTGTATTTCGCTTTTTCTCCAGTTAGACTCATCATCTCCACTTTTACAGTTTTAGTTGGGCTTACTCTGAAGTCAGCTTCTCTTGTTTTGTTTTTATCGAACTGCAAGACCCAGGTACCCTTAAAGTAAATAGCATTTGTCAAAACCAATCTTGTCAAGGGATCTATTCCACCTGGAGGAATTAAATCCTTAATTTTGTCATTTGTTTGGTCTTCTACCCAATTATTAATCGTAATACGAGAGGGTTCTGGTTCACTTCTGAAATCCAAATTAGTTACCTTCCCACGATAATATTTTTCCGTAGTGCCGAAATATTCGTTTAGAAATTGGTAATCTTTTTGCGCCCACAGCGCATTTGCAGTATGTAACTTATACTGTTTGCCTTTCTCTTTCTCATTGATTTCATTGTAGATTTTTGCAAAGGCAGGTCTTCTCACATCATTATCTGCTGGAAAATGAAACACTGATTGCATTTCTTCTGCAGTTTGTCCTATAGCACCTTCATAAGTCATAGCTAAAGCCGTTGAAATGCTAAATGGAGAAAAGAAAATGTTATCATCGCTATATTCATCTTTATATTTTGAATAAAGCTCAAAAGCAAATTGATTATTGGCATTTACAACAGCATTAACTTTTTCTGGCGTCGCTCCAGTATCATCTGCCTCCACGAAGTCCAAATGTTCAACTTCTTCTATTCTTATGACTTCCTCTTTCTTCAGATTTACAAGTACGGATAACGTTGTTCCGTCCGAAAATTCAAAATCCACAGATGCACCTATTTTTTTCTGAATACCACCTATTTTGCTAACATTTGCGGATAGTGGAATATCTATTAATTTTATTTCAGCCAATGGGTCTACATCTATTTCGTAATCTCTTCCTTCTATTTTCTCCCTTACTTCAGGGTCTGAAAGTGCGATCTGCTTTGCCTTCTTTTCTTCCTCTTCTGTCAATCCGAATTCCTTTGCTCCCTCTTCTTCAATTCCCACAACTTTCCCTTCCTTTAAGTTTACATAGGCGGAAACTCCCCCTCCAAGTCTCGATTCTTTTGACGAACCCTTTGTAAGTAATACACTCATAACCGTAACTCCAGTCTCATTGTTTCTGAGAGCTAATCCCACTTCGCTTATTTCATACCCTTGCTCTATGTATTGCTTCACCGTTTCGTTCTTCTTTGCTATTTCAATCGCTCTCTCTTCCGTGGGATTACTGACAACAACTTCAGTTGGATAACTGAGTATCAACCATCCAGCGGCGATTACTATGGCAATTGCGAAAATCCCAAAGAGTATCTTCTCTTTCGCTATCATTTTTCTACCTGCTGTAATAGCTTATCAGAGCAAAGGGTTATATATAATTTTCCATAGCTACGAATTGGTTCGTAGTTATAGATCATTTTAAATCTGGCAAAACAAAAGTAAGACCAATGGTTTCGAACGAGAACAATAACGGAACAGAAGAAAATGCCAATACCGAGGATGAAAAACTATTAATCCTCCCTCTAAACGACAAAAACTCCAAGAAAATCTCCCAGATTATTTCTAACGACACTGCAAGGAATATCTTAGAAGCTCTCGCATCCGAACCACTTTCAGCATCCGAAATAGCAGAAAAACTCCGCATTCCTTTGAGCACCGTTCAATACAATCTTGAGAAGCTTAACGATGCAGGACTGGTGAAGGTAGAGCGAACGAAATACAGCGAGAAGATGAAACGTGTGAAGATATACGCACCGCAGCGTAAATTTGTTGTCATCGTTCCGGAGAAGACGGATAGGAAGAACGTTATCGCAACGTTGAAGCGTTATTTGACGGTGATATTCTTTGCGGTGGCTGGCTCGGGCATAATAGAATTTTTGACGATGAAGATGAAAGGTCCAGCATGGGAAGAAGTCACCGGGGGAATCGCAGAAAAAGGAGGCGGAGTCCCTACACCAATACCCGCACCTGAAATAGTGCCATCGCCGATGCCAGCACCAGTATCCCCCGAAAGAGCGATTGATAGTGTAGCTTTGGGATTCGATGTTTTCGCTCATCCCGGTTTATGGTTTCTCTTTGGGTGTCTGTTCGTAATATTGGTTGTATTCCTCATAGAGTATCTTGGAAGGAAAAAATAAAGAAAGGATTGAACTGAAATTGAGTGGATCTGATAACTACGAATTGATTCGTAGCTATGGAAAATCTTATATAACCCCTCCTCTCAACTATATTTAAGCGTCGAGGAGGGGCGTAAAAAGGGGTAAAATAAAAGGATGAAGGGAAGGGAAAAGATAAGTTTAAAAAATTTAGGAGGTGATATAAAAAGATGATGAAAAGTTTGAAACAAAAGGGCACAGCAGTATTTCTAGTGTTGCTTATAGGGATGGTGTTAGCGGTAGGAGCAGTGAATGCACAGGAGAATATAAAAGAATCAGGAATTGGAGAAGAAATAGCCGTATCAAATCCAGAAATAAACATGTCACTAAAGCCTGTTTTTGACTTGACAGCTGAGCAAGCAACAGTGTTAACAGAAAAAGGCATAATAAAATATTATCCCGATGGAACAAGAGTAATAAATCTCTACGAGGCGTTAAAAGAAATCAAAGGGAATCAATCTCTAACCATAAGTGATATAGAAGCGGAAATAAAATCGGGAGAATATAGACATGCTTATATGAGAACAGTTTGGCCCCAGACTTATAACTACAGAGGACACAAGGTTTATGTAAAAATACCAGCAAATGTAAATCTCAATCCACAGACATCTTTCAACCTATACAATACTCATATGGTTCTACCAAGCGGGAAGTTCTTTGAGAGCGGTGTAGGATGGTTTAATTCATGGGGATTAACAGGCCTACATATCTATACCTATGATAACTACACTTGCGATATGTATTCTAAAGCAATACCAAGTGGCACATCGAGAGATATTTTCTTACGAGTATTATCAATTTACCAATACGGTCAAAACAGAGGGTATATGTGGGCCGAGGATCCTCAATCTGGTCAAATTCTAAATACCTTTACAATTATAGACGGACTGGATCACAAGGTAGATGAAACACAGGAACAACATAGCTCTTCGCAAGTGTGGACAAGCACACCGCAAGCAAAGCACCATGACAACATAATAAAAAACCAAAACAACCAATGGGTAAATTGGAACAGTGCGATACCAACATTTTTTTGGGGCAAACTCTCCAATGAAACAAACACATGGGACAGAGAATAGCAGGTATTACATAACAACCTGGTGTCAGCCCTGAGAGGTGATAAGATGAGAAGTATTAAGACATTGTTACTAGCAATTGCACTAATATCCGCATTATTTACTACGCTATTTATTTTTTCCCTCAATGTGATAGACCCTGAGATATTTTCAGCAATCGCAGTAATATCAGCATTATCTGGTGCAATATCCATTTCATCCTTTATTTTAGCCCATACGCTGCGTAGGGAGAAGGAAAAAATACGAGACATTAAAATATTGTCAGCAATCACAGTAATATCGACATTACTCGCTGCTTTTTTATTTTCGTTCCTTATTTTAATCTATACGCAGCTACCAGGCGTGCCAGAAAAAAGACCAGTATTCAGGATAGAAGATGAAGCGGTAAAAGAAGACTTAATTAAAAGGGGACTGATACAAGAGTATCCGAATGGAACGAGGGTGATACATCTGAAAGAGGTGGAAGAGTTAATTAAAAAAGGGGTATATAAGATAAGTCCGGATGGAACGTTAGAAACGAATCTAACCGCAGATTTAACTGCAGAGCAAACAATTATACCAGAAAGAAGACCGGTATTCAAGATAGAAGACGAGACAGTCAAAGAAGACTTGATCAGAAGAGGGTTGATGGAAGAATATCCAAATGGAACAAGATACGTGAATTTAGGTGGGATAGAAGAGTTAATCAAAAAAGGGGTATATGCATATAGGATAAATGCAAATGGAACAATAGAACTGGTGTCTCCCCCCTCTGAGTAAGTAATATGGTGCTTTGTCGGATAGAGAGCTGCATTGTAAAAGAATATCATGAGATAGGCAAAAACGCACGGATATATGGGACATAGATAGAGTAAATAGTTAAAAGAGGCAATAAACATAGAAGTGAACAAAATAGGAAAAAGATTTTTATTTTTTATTTTTTAGGAAGAAGCTATAAGGTCAGTACCTGAGAGAGGGGGTGGAGTCTCTGCACCAATACCAGCACCTCCAATGGGGCCATCACCAGAAAAAGCATTGGACGTAGTTTCGGGATTCATTTGAGGTGCAGTTTTAAGCGGAAGTTATTTTCGACCAAAGCTTTTTATGCTGCAACGATTGACGTATATTGAAAGGAAAAGGTGTGATGAAGAAGATACCGAAAGAATTTTGGGATGATATGAGGTGGGGTAGAGAGCACAGATCAGAGCTATTAGACAAATATACGAACCAATGGGTCGCCATCGTTGATAAAAAGGTCATTTCGTCGGGTAAAGACCTTAGCAAAGTGGAGGAGGAGGCGAGATGGAAGACGCATAAAAAACAAATCCCTACGTTGTTTATCGATTCTGGTGAGCATATCTATGGTCAATCTATTCTTTGAAACGCTCAGGAGCAGGGAATTAGTATCTGGAAGGATGTTGAGGTGGATAGATTTGTGGACCATCGTGTTGAAGGGTTAATTCAAAAGCCAGAATGCTCAATTCCAGTAATCATAGGGAAGATCGGACTTAGATTGGTTGACGAAGAGCATCAAACAGAAAAGATTGATGTCCACACCTATCTGGCATTAACCGATGAAATTCCTTTGATTTTAGGGTTCAAAGATTTATTGGCATCGTTTAAAGTTTGTTTCGATTACAAAGAAAATAGTGGTTGGTTGGAATATGAATAAGGTTATTGCTATAAATCTCAACAAATCACTTGGGATGCACCCGAATTCATTCGGGTGTGGCGTGGTCGGGGCTTGATTTGATAGTAATAATGAAAAAGCGAAAAAGTTTATATTCAAAGAGACATATAATAAAAATATGACATTAGTACAAGCATCAATCGCAAATAACGGGAAAAGCGTAATCATGGTAGCGGATAGATTATTAACTTCATCGTTTGGGGAAGATTTCCCAGATTATGAATCTGAAGGGAATACACCAAAAATAAGTTTGTGGGGTAATATTGGGATTGGTTTTTCTGGTTCCGCTTTATACGCTGATATGGCTACTTCTGAAGTTCCCTCTTCTCTCACGGATTTTGATAAAGTCGTGAAGAAAATATCAAATTTCGTTAAAGGGCAAAGAGATGCCATAATCAATAATGAAGTCATTAGAATCACAGGAATCGCATCAAAGGAGTTTTTCTTAACATCTGGAGTTGTACCAGAACCAGTTAGGGAATATGTATATGGGTGGCTTAATCAGTTTCATTTCCCCTTTCAATGCATTATTGCTGGTTTTGATAAGGATAATAATGCTAAAATTTATTACATAACAGATGATGGAAGTATAATATCAGCAACTAATTTTGGAGTGGGCTCAATAGGTTCAGGTTCGCCATTTTCACAGATATATTTTGATCAATGTAATTATGACATATCAATGCCAGAAATTGAATGTTTATTCTTTGCATATAAGGCAAAGAGATGGGCTGAAGCTCCTACAGGAGTTGGATTGAAAACGGATATTTTGATATTGAGAGAAGATAATACTCAAGTTACAATTCTAAACGAATATGAATTAATGAGTGAAATTATAAATGTCCACAATAAGGAAAAAGAAAAAACATCCAAAATAAGAGAGAGTATATTAAATCAGTTAATTAAGAATAGTTCGGGGGAATTAAGATGAAACCTACAATAGTAACTCCAGAATGGAAAAAGAAAAAGGATGAGATGGCTGAAAACTTACTGCGGAAGGGCGAAGCATTTTTTGATTCACAAAAACAGAAACGCGAATTCAAAAAAGTTGTCTGAATTATCAACACTGAGAGAAGTCATAGCGAGATGATGTAGTAATGGTGGATGCCCCGCTTCTTCAAAGCGGGGTACGTGACTTTTTATGGGATGAGTGAAGTTTTATATAAGACCTCATCGGAATCGTAAAGATGAATCAGCAATTAGATGTTGAAGAGCTGATAGATTTCAGGGGATTTGACGATGCCCGCGAACATCTCGAATTTTGACGCCGAAGAAAATACCGTTTAGGTGTGGCTTTTTCTACATCTCCAACAAATCCTTTATCGCCTTCCTCACCGCCTCTTCGGAATTGTACCTCTGTTTCCAGCCCAGCGTATTCAGTATCGAAGCATCGAGCAGCATAATGGGGACATCGCCTTTCCAGCCCCTTTTACCACCCGTGAATTTGAATTCCGGTTTTGGTGACACTTGCATCTCCTCGCACACCATCTCTGCAATTCGCTTCACCATTATCATGTCGTCCGTGCCTATGTTGAAAATATTCACCCGGTTCTCACCTTCCGCTTTAAAGCCCGCAAACATCGCTTCTATACAATCGTCCACGTAAATATACGATTTCGTCTGTTTCCCATCGCCTAAGATTTCCAACTCCGCCGGATTACTTCTTATCTTATTTATAAAATCGTAGATTACGCCGTGCGAGGACCGCTTGCCTATAACGTTCGCAAACCGGTATATCCAGGCATGCATGTCAAAGGTATGACAGTAAGAAGCGATTAAAGCTTCACAGGCAAGTTTCGACGCACCATATAACGAGATAGGTATCGTGGGGTAATCTTCAGGTGTAGGCAGTTTATCCGCCTCGCCATAAACGGTGGACGTGGATGTGAATATTATCCTCCGCACTTCTTTCCTCCTCATTGCTTCCAGCACGTTATAGGTTGCGATTACATTCTGCTCTAAATGAACTCTCGTATTTTCCGCACCTATTCGCACCTCGGGATTCGCAGCAAGATGCCAGACCTCTTCTACGCCTTCAAAAAAACCGGTTATATCGCCATTAGGATGCAAGAGGTCTATTTTGTGAAACCGGAAACTCTCTTTACCCACGTGAGGGTTAATGAATTTCTCGTACCCTGCGCTTAAGTCATCCAGAACTACCACCTCGTGGTTCGCCTCCACTAACCTATCAACCACGTGCGAACCTATGAATCCCGCTCCGCCAGTTACTAACAATTTCATTTTTCATTTCTCACTCATGCCATTGGATACGCCCCCAGAATTTTCAACCTTGCTACTTTTCGTTCAACGCTTTCCAACGCTTCTTTTATCTTTTCCTCTTCTATATGCCCTTCACAATCTATATGGAACATGTAATCACCCATTGCCTTCTTTGAAGGTCGTGACTCTATCTTCGTAAGGTTTATCTCTCGCTGAGCGAATTCGCCCAGGACGTCGTATAACGCACCAGGGCGGTCTTTCTTCAAATATATCAATGCAGAAGTCTTGTCCTTTCCAGTAGGTGCGGTTTTAACGTCGCCTCTTGAAAGCACGACAAATCTCGTAACGCTATCTTTGTCCTGCACGTTTTCCTCCACTATATTAAGGTGATATTTCCACGCTGCTTCTTCAGACGCTAATGCCGCTATCTCTTCAGATTGCGATGCCATCTTCGCTGCACCTGCCGTGCTGTCCACGGATTTTAGCTCCACTCCCTTCAATCTTCCCCTTATGAACTGCTTACATTGTGCCAATGCGTGAGGATGTGAGACCACCTTTTTTATTTTCACGAAAGAAAGGTTTTGTTTAGCAAGCAAGCAAATTTTTATCGGCACTAATACCTCCCCTACTATTCGCATCCCTACCTCGTCATTCTCGCTCGAAAGCACGTCCAACGTCTCTCCTACCGAACCTTCCAACGAATTCTCTATGGGAACAATCCCGTAATCCACTTCCTTCCTTAACAAGCTCTCTGTTACGTCAAATATCGTCTCGTAATATTTTATCTCGACGTTCTCAGTCTCGCTTTTTCCATGCCCTTTTCTCTTTAGCCACGACACCGCGGCGGTCTCTGAAAAAGTACCTGTGGGTCCCAAGATACCTATCAAAAATTTCATTTACGCTTCACATCTAACATATTTTATTTCTTCTTTTATAATTAATTACGAACGCCTCTTAGCTATAAAGCTCGCAACTATTATGCCTATCTCATAGAAAATTACCAACGGGAAAGCAACAATGAGCTGACTCACGACGTCGGGCGGTGTAAAAAACGCAGCGAGAACGAACATTGCCACGATTACGTACCGCCTATATTCCTTCAGCGTATCTATCTGGACGAGTCCGGAATGAACGGCAAAGACGATAACGACGGGCAGTTCAAACGATATTCCAAGTATGAGCGTTAATATGGTGACGAACGATATAAATTCGTGGATGGAGTAAGTGGCAGCAACTCCCTCGGGTGTCATATAGTGGAGATAACGTAGAACGAGAGGCAACATAATGAAGTAAGCATAACTTATCCCTGCGATGAACAAAGAAATGGCAGAACTCAGCAATAATATGAGGTGCGATTTTTTCATTGGACTCTTTATTCCGAACCTCACCTTCAATGTCTTATACACATAATAGCATACAACGGGGGTGGCGAGTATTATACCCGTGAGCATAGCTATTTTAAATTTCAGCATTATCACCTCCACAGGTGAAATGTAGATGAGGATTGCACCTTCAGGCAGGAGGTCTTCTTTTATCTTTAGTAACACGGGGTCTAAAAATTGAAATGAAATAAAGAAACCAGCAAATATAACGGCGACAATGAGCATGATTTTTTTCTTTATCGCCACCAATATATATCCAAGTTCCTCACTAATACTCGCCATCTTCAATCGCTCCTATGACTATTACTATGAATAATGAGGTGATAAAAGCTAAAGAAAAAATGAGTAGAAATGACGAAAATGACTTGATAAGTGGACCGGTAGGAGATGAGGAGATTCCATTAATGGTGCATCTCACTGAACTACGGAGAAGACTCATAGTTGTTTTAATCCCTTTCGGTATTGTTATTCTGCTCGTGTTCCCTTTTTCAAACATTTTCCTTCATCACTTATTAGTCAATTTATTCCACGGGGATATGCCTATATTTGTTTATAGCCCGATGGAATGGATGCGTGTCCGGCTTTTGTTCTCCCTTTTATGCGCTCTTTCTGTCACGATACCCTTAATATTATATGAATCTTTTGCATTTATGCGACCGGGTTTATATCCTTCGGAGAGAAAATTTTTCCTGCTGGTTGTTATACCTTCGCTATGTTTGTACGGCGTCGGCGCTTTCTTCGCTTATTTCTTTGTTCTTCCTCTGGTCTTCAGTTACCTCATCGCTTACTCCGGAGAGATAGCGAAGGTTGCACTTTCCGCAAAAAGGATTTTTTCTGTCATCCTCTACACCGCCGTTGGATTCGGGCTGATTTTTCAAATACCCTTGATAATGACCTTAGCGGTAAAGATGAAGCTCGTCACGTATTCATGGCTCAGGGATAAGAGGTTAATAATATATGGGCTGATAATAGGAATCGCTTTCTTTGTCATCGCCGACCCTACGGGTATTTCGATGTTAATGGCAGTGGTGTCAATAGCTATGTTCGAACTCGGATTACTCATAACAAAATATATTGGACATAGGCGTAGATAAAAATTTTTTTAAATGGAAGATATATTTATATATACCTTTACTTATATATAAGAGGGGGAAAAAGAGATGATGCCTGGAGGAATCGAATGGATAGTAATAGCCATAGTAGCAATTGTTTTGTTATTCGGCGCAGCTAAGGTGCCACAGCTTGCCAGGTCCTTCGGGCAGGCAATGGGGGAGTTCAAAAAAGCGAGGCGAGAGGCGGAGCTGAACTACAAAAAATTTGAGGAGTCAGTGACAGGCGAAGAAGAGACATCAAAAAAAGTGGCAGCGAAGGCAAAGGGCGAGGATGTAAACATAAAAGAAGTGGCTGCGTATATGGGCATAGATACCGAAGGTAAGACCGAAGAGGAGTTAAAAGAGGAAGTTCAGGCGAAGTTGGAATCCGCTTCTAAGTCCGGGAAAGACTAAACAATATAAGGAGCGTCTTTTTCTACAATTTTCTGGGTTATTGGTATGGAGAAATAGAAAGTCGTGCCTTTTCCCGGCTCACTTTTCACCCATATCTTACCGTTATGCGCTTGAATAATCCCCTTAGCGATAGCTAATCCTAACCCGCTTCCTCCATGTTCCCTTCCCATAGCAGCGTCAATTTGCGAGAAGGGTTTGAACAATTTCTCTTTGTCCTCCTTTGAAATTCCAATACCATTATCTGTCACACTAAACAGAACGTCTCCCCCCCACTA
>WJOV01000121.1 GCA_009618475.1 Methanosarcinales archaeon
GCGTGCATGAGATAGAAGCAAAGGGTAAATTCGGTAAATTATTCGTGAGGGTAGAGAACGTCCCTTCGACTGCGAATCCAAAGACGAGCTATTTAGCCGCTCTTTCGGCAATAGCAACACTGAAGAGCATATCTCATCCGATAAGAGTCGGGACATAGAAAATGCAAAAAGCGAAGTTGATTTCTGTTGATAAAGGTAGGAGAACGGTATGAAATGACAGCGAAGATGGATAGAGAGGAATTGATAAAGAAATTTTTTGGTTGCGAGGATGAAGATGAGCGGGTAGTAAAAGCGTGGGACCTTTTCATTGACGTCCAGCGAGCATATAGAGATGAGAAAGTAGGGATTATCAGCAGGAGAGAGAGGGATAAAGTGCGAAGGGAATTTGACAGGTATGTGAGAAAGAACAAATTAAGGATGCTGGACGAGGAAGAGGGGTTGAAAGCACATGAACTTGCAATAGTCAGGGAAGAAGAGGCGGAAGGTGAGATAAAAACGCTGAATAGCTTTGACGTCTGGCTGCTGGTAGATTTTGGGGAGGTCTGTTCTGCATTGGTGGCTGACGAACCGGACGAGGTGGAAGGGTTTCCCGATGCGATAATAGAATTTCTGGAAGACCCGGGTGTTGATGAGTGGTTGAAAGAGCGATTGATAGAAAAGAACAAGGAAGCAGGTGAGAGACTTCTGAAGACAATTCTTGTAGCGAGACCAGCAGAGGTGAACGTTCATTCGTTACTCGTGGAGCACTATGAAAGAGCGGGGCGGTTCTCAGAAGCGGAAGCGGAATACAAGCGAATGCTCAGCGAAACCGATGATGAACTCGTGTGGGCGAACTACGGATACTTCTTAGAGAAGAGGCGAGGTAGATATGAAGATGCTTTTGAGGCGTTCAAAAACAGTTTGGAGGTTTGCGAGCGTGTTGGAGAAGAAGAGGCTGGAGCATTCTTGGAAGAAGTAAAGAAAAGCATAAGCAGAGTGGAGCGGATGAAGGACCTGGAAGGAGAGAAAGCGAGGGTGGCGAGGGAATATCAGGAAGCCGTGTGGTTGATAGAGGACATAAGAGAATTTGCAGAGAAGAGGATGGAACGGGAAATAAGGAAAGCGCAGGAGGAATACGTGGAAGAAAAGGAGATGGAGGAGATTGGATTCGAAGACTCTTTCGATTTTATGGGCTGGTTTTTGTTCCACAGGAAACTGCCGGATGGAAAAGTCCCGGGGATGGTGTATGCCGAGGAGGAAGGTCTCGACGGAGTGACGAAGGAGCGTCTAAAAGGGCTTGGGAGTCCAGAGGAAGGCACTTTTGAGATTGTTGACGTGGACCATGCCACCTTCAAACTCGTGGTTAAAGATATAATAACCGATGAGGAGTACGAATTGATGGGTAATTTCCCAGGGATTAGAAAGGGGCAGACTTTTACCGGTTGTATCTACCCGTGGGGCGATTTCTATCTCACGGCAGGCGCTGTAGCGACGTATGCAGAGGAGTCCAGTGAAAAGGTAAAGAGGCTTGCGGAGGAACTTAAAAGTGGAAAACTGTTAGATGGTGTGAAAAAAGGGCTAAAAGAGCGGCATGATGCTTTTGTTCTTTATTTTGGCACTGAAGACGCGATATTTAAATCAAAGAAGGAATGTGAAAAGGCGGTTAACAAGTTCTCGAGATGGTTTTTATTCGAATATGCGACTGAAGAGGGAGGAAGGACAGCAGCAGAGCTATACGAAGAGAAGTATGGAGAGAAACCAAAGCATGAAAGGGCAAAATTACCTCATTCATTCGCTGGAGTGGGTGATATTGGTGCGGTAAGTGATCCTGAATATGGTGTTTATTTTGTGCGGGATTATGGTTTTTTGAAAACCGTTTTTGAAACGGGTGCGGATGGTGAGATAGAAGAGAGGAAAGAGAAGCTGAAAGAAGTTTTATTAAACGAGGAACCGTTTATTTTAAAGAAATTGATGAACGGGGAGGAGGGCAATACGGTAAAAATAATAAATAAGGTTTTTGATGCGAGTTTAGATGCAGATGCGAGTGAAGAGGAAATAGGAGCTTTTATGGGCGAGTTGAGAGAGGGTTGGGATGAGACGCCTGAGTCGTGAAGGGAGCGAGTAATCGAATATGCCAGTAATAAGATTATTTTACGATGATTTGGAGAAACTCACGGGTGTGAGCATCGAAAAGATAAAGGAGCGACTGCCGCTGATGTGCGCGGACGTAGAACGAATAGAAGCCGAGTATATGGACGTGGAGTTTTTTCCAAACCGACCAGACCTTTTCAGTGTTGAGGGTGTTTCTCGTGCTTTGAAACAATTTCTGGACGTCGAACCGGGGTTGGTTACTTACGAGGTGGAGAAATCAGGCATTGAAATGGTTGTAGAAGCTTCAGTTCTGGAAGTGCGACCTTATATCGTTTCCGGTGTGGTAAAGAACTTGCGGTTGAATTCAAGTGCGATAGAATCGCTGATGCTCTTACAGGAATATTTGCATCGCGGGATAGGTCGGAACAGGGAGAAAGTTTCGGTAGGCGTGCATGACTTAGCGAAGGTGAAACCACCGTTCAGGTATCTTGCAGTTGACCCCGGCTTCTCTTTTGTTCCGCTTGACTACGAAGAAGAGATGAGCATGGAAGGGATTTTAGAGAAGCATCCAAAAGGAATGGCATTCCGCTACATTCTTGAGGGTAAAGCTAAATATCCGCTGATTCTGGATTCCGAAGGAAACGTTCTTTCTTTTCCGCCCATTATCAATGCAGAGCGGACGAGGGTGACGGAATCCACGGAGGACATATTAATAGAAGTTACGGGTTTGAATGAGAACGTTTCGTTTGCACTTAATGTTATAGCCTGTGCACTTGCAGAGCGGGGAGGGTTAATTCAATCTGTGGTGCTTCGCTCCCCGGACGATAGAAAAGGTGTGGAGAAAGAAACGCCCTGTTTAGAGCCTGAGACGATGGAAATATCGGTGAAGGAAGTCAATTCTCTCATCGGTATTGAATTAAGCGCAGAGGAATGTAAGAAGTGCTGTGCGCGAATGGGGCTTGGTGCGGAAGCAAAACGGGAGGGAACAATGGCGGTGAAAATACCTGCTTATCGGTATGATATACTCCACCCGTGGGACATAATAGAAGACATTGCTATCGGTTATGGGTATGACAGGATAAAGCCGGAGCTTCCTGGCACGATGGTTATAGGCGAAGTGCACCCGATAGAGGAGAAAAAGAGAACGGTGAGGGAAATAATGACTGGTCTGGGCTATTTTGAGGTGTTGACGTTCACGCTGACTTCAGAGAGGAAACAGTTTGAGCTGATGCGACAAACTTTAAGAAAGTTTGATCAAAACGCTTCGCGGTCTTTAAGAAAGTCTGATATTGTAAAAGTTGCATCGCCGATAAGCACCGAGCACACGATGCTTAGATGCTCGATTCTACCGAATTTGCTGGAAATCCTTTCGCTTAACAAGCATCGTGATTTACCGCAGCGGATTTTTGAAGTTGGTCCGGTGGTATTAAACTTCAAGGAGAAATACAGGCTTGCGGCGGTTTCAACGCATGCGAATGCGAATTTCGCAGAGGTTAAGTCAGCGGTGGATGCGGTGCTAAAGGAGCTGGGGCTGGAAGATGCAGAAATAGTGGACTCGGAGGATGGTGCTTTTTTAGCGGGTAGAAGAGCGGATATAAAAAAAGAAAACAAAAATATAGGCGTTTTTGGTGAATTGCATCCGGAAGTAATTCTTAATTTCGCGTTGAGCTATCCGGTGGTGGGGTTTGAGGTGGATATATGAGTTCCGGTAGACGAGGAGAAGGAGCATGAAGTTAGGGGCGTATATCAGATTTTCAGATTGACAAAGTCAAGTTAATTTTATCTTCCTCAAATATTACTTCTGCGTTTATTGGTCTTGCATTACCTGATGTTATTAGAACTTCACATTTTGTTCTGTGGCTGAGATCTTCGGCACCATAGGGATGAGGATGCCATCCTCCTTCGGTGGGTGCTATTTTTTCTGGCAGGGGTACTCCTTTATGAGATTTGAGATCCTTTGGACCCCCTTTATAATAAGCACAAAAATCCAATCTTTCCGCATCTTTTACATTTATTGTTGCATTTGGTCGTTCCTTAGGGATTGCCCAGCAAACCCTTTTTTTGTTATTTCCGTCAATAATCCATCCTTTACAGTTCTTTGCTGCACTTCTCCCTTTATTTTCGACAATAATTCTATTAGCGTTAAAGGTCCATTCTTCCCCAACAGGAATTTCCTCAATCTCAATTTCCTTTTTTATTTCAAGAACAGGTTGCTTAAAAGTCTCCCAAAAAAGCCTCAAGGGAATTGAGAAAAGAAGACCACCTATTGCCATACCTATCGGAGTAAGCCCCTTTAACCCCCAAATCAGAAATGGTACCCCAAAAAAGAATAAACTAACAACTAAGAACCCAACAATTGCCCACAAGTATCTTCTTATCAATCTAATTTTACTAGCTATGGACATCTTTTATTTGAGATGAACATTTATTCATCTCTTAACTTTTAAAGTTTTTGTTATGCTGGGGCTGTCAACTTGTTGGGTGTTGAATACACCTGCCCAATTTCACCGTCCAGTATTCCATCTTCCTCGCTAGATAGGAGAGGATTCCTTGAGATGTCTTGTATTTTTCCTTTATTTGCTCTGGGTCGGAAAAGAGAGAAAACCAACTTTAGCACGACTGAAGTTTCACCTGCCTGTCAGGAATTGTTTTCACTTCCTTTCCCCTCCATTGGCTGTTAGGTATTCTTAATAGAAGATATGATTTCTTCTATATCCAATCCATCAACGGAATAATATAAATCATAAAAGCTTTGAACCTTCGGTAACAAATCAAATACTTGTCTTAATGGTAAGTTTTTCAGTAATGTGAGTTTTATGATTCTTTCGACCATCTTTTTAATTTCTGAAACTTTCTCTGGTTCGTAATTTTTAGGATCTCTCTCTAAAAGAATTTCTCCTTTTTTGTTCACAGTTCCAAATCCAACCTCATACGATTCAACATCTGAGTGTATATTCTCCACAAATGGAGCGAAAACTAAGCCTTCATCGTAGTATCCAGAACTTAAAGCTACTCTTATTTGCCCTACGCCTTTAGAATCTCCTGCTCCTCTTCTTTTTCTTGAACTTTCAACTTCTACAGCTATTACAACCTCTTCATTCAGTTCATCTCTTTTTGAATTAGAGTGATTTTGTAGTTCTAGTGTCACAGCAATTTAATTATGGAACATAATACTTGGACAGTTTCTTATCAGCCTTCTCCCTCGTAAACTTCCAGTTTTTGTTACCTGCGTCACGCGTTTTCCTGCTTTGAATTCGACTGCTACGAATATGTTTGCCGTACCATTCCTGATGTACTCATAATCGTATTTTTCCGGGCTTCCCGGCTTCATGGGGATGGGTATTCTCTTCTCGCCGAGAAGTTGCTTTGGTTTCTCGTCAAGATTGACGAGAGGTCTTTTCGGGTCGTATGGTTCTTCATACAGGTCAAGGACATTGTACATGCATGCTCTGAATATTGCATCAATCGTCTGGAT
>WJOV01000074.1 GCA_009618475.1 Methanosarcinales archaeon
AGATTTCGAGCATGGAATACTATCCGGATATCTCGATAGGAGGTACTATGAAAAGAGATGGGCAGCCGAGTTCTTGAAAAAGGTTGCCGAAAGAGGAATTTAGAAATATATTGGTTCATATGTATGAAGAAGTGGAAACAGGAAAACTTCATAATTACCTGCAAAACGATCTTGGAGACTTTGATGAATTCGCGAAGTACATAGCAAGATATCTTGAAAAGGAGGAAGAATGAATAACTCATCTCCTATAACAAATCACACATTACGGATTACGCATTACGGATCACGCATCACGGATCACCCCAAGGTCTCCATTATCATCCTGAACTAACTGGAACGGGTGGCAGGAAAGGGTGATGGGTAATGGGTGAAGAGTATAAAGATGAATAAAAAGAGAAAGGTCGAGTTTACTTTGCATGCAGAAGACAAGCTCAAACGCCTTGCGGAGGTAGGAGTTACAAAGAAGCGGATTTTGGAAATCATTGAAAATCCTGAAAAAGTTGTTAATGGATACTATGGACGAAAGATAGCACAGGGTTTATTAAGTGAAGATTTAATAATAAGGATAGTATATGAAGAAAGCGAGGAGGAAGTTATGGTAGTTACCATATATCCGGGCGAAAGGAGGAGATATGAATGAAGGTCAGGTATGACAGAGAAGGGGACACATTGGATATGCTCTTGGAAGATAGACAGATACATCATGCGGAAGAACATGGGCAGATAATAGTGAATTACGATGAAAAGGGGAAGATAGTTGAAGTAGAGATACTGAACGCCAGCAAATTACTTGGCGGGGTTTTAACTGAAATCCTTAAAGCTCCGGAAAGGAAGATAGTTGAAATTTATGGGTAAGGAGTAATGGGTGAAGCGTGATGAGTGAGGGGTGAAGGGTAATGAGTAACACAGGTAATGGGTGAAAAATGAGGAGTATAAAACTAAAGAGTCATATGTTACAGGTCACAGATTACGGATTACGCATTTCGGATTACCCAAAAGGATGAAGACGCATAAGGATTTTGACGTTTGGAAAGAGGCTCATTCAATTCCTTTATGTATCATTAGGCTCTCTTGCTGAATTAGAAACGCAACTGCTGTTATCGAGGGAATTGGGTTTTCTCAAAGATAAGGAAATAGACGGAAGCATTATGAGGATAAGAAAAATGCTGCTCGGTTTGATAAAGCATTTAAGAGGTAAACAAATCAGTGATGAGTAACGAGTAAAGAGTAACGGGTGAAAAGTAATGGGGGCTAAGCAAAATGAATGAAACGCAACGATTACGCATTACAGATCTCATATTACCGATTACGGATCACGCATCACGGATCACGCATCACGGATCACGCATTATAATAGAAATATCAAGTATGCTCTCAAATTCAAAATTGATTTCGGCACGGTCGAAAACCTTTTGCCCTTAGCCATTTGCCTTTCTCCCTTTCCCTATGGATACCATGAACACCATCCAAACAATCGCTAAGAACACCGGCGCATTAGCCATCTCAAACGTTATAACCTCGATATTAGGCTTTGTCTTGTTGATTTACATCGCGAGATACCTCGGCGAGGTAGGATTCGGTAAATACAGTTTCGCACTATCCTTTACCGCATTATTCACCATCGTTGCAAACCTTGGCATCAACAATTATATAATAAGAGAACTCGCAAGAAATAAAGAACTAACAAACGAATATCTCACAAACGTTTTAATAAAAATTGCAAAGCCAAAGCCAACGATTAACTTTTCACTCTGGAAAACACTTATTGTTGGCTCAATACCGTTTGCCTTAAATGCCAATATATTTTAAGCATAAGAACAAACTTAATTTTGGTGATGAATATGACAACAAGAACAAAAGCGATATATGAGGAGGGTATTTTGAAGCCGTTAGGGAAGCTGGATTTGAAGGAAGGTGAGAAAGTGGAGATAGAGGTGAAAAAGAGCCCCTTTGAGAGATTGGAAGGGATGATAAAGATCTCTAATAAGAAATGGGTAGATGAGATTATAGAGAGTCCGGATTTGGAGTCAATTTAATGCTGGACAAGATAGAGTCAGGAACGAGGGTATTCATAGATTTAACCTCTGTTTTAGTCTGTAACGAGGTCTTTCACAGAACAATGATTGCTGAAGTTGTAGAGAAATATGAAATAGAGCCGAAATCTGTTGTTAGTCATTTGAAGAAGAATTGGAGTATTATAACGGAATTGAGGAAGCCATGGGTTGTTATGTTAAATATCAGACAGATTGCAACCTTGGAACTCCTTGAAGTAAATGAAGCGGATTTTGAAGTTGCTCTAAGTTATTCTAAAAAATATGGTTTACTCTCGAATGATGCTTTTCATGTTGCCACGATGAAAAGGCATGGAATAACAAACATAGCAACAAACGACCCCGACTTTGAACGAGTGGAAAGGATAAGGGTCTGGAAGCCTTAAAGAAAAGATTGAAAATAACAAATCCGTGTAATCTGTGTAATCTGTGGTTTAAAAATGTCCGAAATCGTAAACCAAAGCCTGCAAAAAATAGCAAAAGGCACCGGCATAGTTTTCATCGGCACAATCATCGGCATGCTCCTTGGCTTTGTAGGAAGAATCATCCTCGTTAGATTCACAACACAAACCGAGTACGGTATTTACTGTCTGGCACTCGTTATAATAAGCATCTTTGCTACAATCTCCACTCTTGGATTGAAAGAAGGCTCAACGAGATATATCGCTTACTTCAACTTCATGGGATGGAAGAAAGTTTTATAAGGATATATTCACAAAGTTTGAAGAGGTGAAAATGAAATTTAACATCACAATTGAGATAGATGAAGAAGATGGGAGATATGTAGTTGAGTGCACCGACCTGCCAGGCTGTCTTTCGGAAGGAGAAACTCTTAAAGAGGCAATCGAGAATATAAGCGAGGCAATTGTTGGATGTTTGAAGTCACGGCTAAAAGTAGCTGGAGAACAGCTTAAAATACCTTCTTTTCACCACAAACTCGACATATCCTTAGATATTACGGGAACAACGTATGTCTAAGCTTCCAAGGGCAAGCGGTGATAAGCATATTGCTGCCTTCAAAAGGGCTGGTTGGTGTGTGAACCACATTGAAGGAAGCCATTATATTTTGATAAAAGAGGGACGCGATGTTCATCTCTCGATACCTGTGCATAAAGGTAGAACCCTCGGTGTAGGTCTTCTGAAGAAGCTTATTGCTAAAGCAGGACTCACAAATGAGGAATATATCGATCTTTTTTATGGTAAGAAAAATAAATCCGTGTAATCCGTGTAATCTGTGGTTAAAAAGGAGTGAGACAATGAACACCATCCAAACCATCGCTAAGAACACTGGCGCATTAGCCATCTCAAACGTTATAACCTCGATATTAGGCTTTTTCTTATTGATTTACCTCGCGAGATACCTCGGCGAAGTAGGATTCGGTAAATACAGCTTCGCACTATCCTTTACCACATTATTCGTGGTATTTGCAAACCTTGGCATGAACAATTACATAATAAGAGAACTCGCAAGAAATAAAAATTTAAAAATTGCAAAGCCAAAGCCAGCGATTGACTTTTCACTCTGGAAAACATTCGTTATTGGCTCGATACCATTTGGCTTAAATGCCAAATATATTTTTAAGTTAAGAATATAACTTAATTTTGGTGATGAATATGACAACAAGAACAAAAGCGATATATGAAGATGGCATTTTGAAGCCGTTTGGGAAGCTCGATTTGAAGGAAGGAGAGGAAGTGGAAATAGAGGTGAAAAAGAATATTACGGAAAGTACATTTGGCGTAATCCCGCTTGAACATGATGAAATCGAAGAAATAATAGAGGATACGGAATATGGCTCTTGGTAACTTAAGTGCGCTACCAACTGGTGAAAAGATATACATCGATTCAACTATACTAACGTATCACCTCTTCAATGATCCCGTACATGGAAAAAGATGTAAAGAGTTTATAGGGAGAGTGGAAAATGGAGAATTTGAGGGCTTTATTTCTCCAATCATTATATCAGAAACTCTTTTCAATTTTATAAAAGCGAACATAGTCAAAGATTACGGGATAAAACCAAAGGAGGTTGTTTCTTTCTTAAAAGTGAAGCCTACGGCTATCAGCAACATAGACATTAGAAAAGCTTCAGATTTATTTGGAATCTTTTGTATACTGCCCATTTCCGAATTAGAGGTTGAAGCGTGCTATAAAGCTATAAAAGATCATGCTCTCCTGACAAACGATGCTTTTCATGTTGCCACGATGAAAGGGCATGGAATAACAAACATAGCAACAAACGACCCTGACTTCGAGAGGGTGGGATGGCTAAAGGTTTGGAAGCCTTGAACAAAGTAATCGAAAATAAATCCGTGTAATCCGTGTAATCTGTGGTTAAAAAATGTCCGACAAGAGGCAAAAGGCAAGAGGCGACAGGCTAATGGGCAAAGGGGATTTTAAAAATAAAGAACTTAGAGTTTGGCAGAAGGGTAAAGACCTTGCTGTTTACGTCTATCAAATATCCCAAAAGAAACTTTTTAGGAGATAGAGAAAGGATGTATAGAAATATCAAGTATGCTCTCAAATTCAAAATTGATTTCGGCACGGTCAAAAACCTTTTGCCCTTAGCCATTTGCCTTTCTTCACCCTTAAGGAAAAAATGAACACAGTGCAGAGGATAGCTGAGAATGCGGAGGTGTTGCAACAGAAAATTACAAAACTTACAGTGGTATGTAATAATTGTAATTGGTGGTTTGAATGATCAATCCTTATGTGACAGGATTCCCGGCGGATCCGGAGTCCTTTGCAGGAAGAGAAAGGGAATTGGGAGAGATAAAGAAGGCAATCGATTACACAGTCCATTCAGAACCAGCAACACCGCAAAACGTTGCAATTGTTGGAGATTGGGGGATTGGTAAAACTTCACTCCTTAATAAATGCAAAGCAATTGCTCTGGATAAGGATTGTTTCGTTTGCAAGATTACACTAACGCCTGAGAAATGCAAGAACATGGATTCTTTTGTTTACAACACAATTGATGAACTGCATACTGCGATCTGGGAATTTTCTCATCTTGCAGCATCAAGATTTATAGCGGATTTAACGATTGCAAGCGAGAAGGAGAAAGAAGTATTATTTAAGATGGCGAAATTAGGAGAAGAGGCAGATATAAAAGAGATAGAGGCTCCAAACGTTAGCGTTCATCTAAAAAGGCGGGTTGAGAAGAATCTGGTGGTCAGGATCGATAGAGGAAGATACAAATTCTATCATCCGCTGTTCAGGAAATTTTTGGAGAAGATAATATGAACACCATCCAGCGCATCGCTAAAAACACAGGCGTACTCCTCATCTCCCAGATTGCAAGCTACATCATTGGTTTCTTCTTCATCATGTATACAGCCCGCTATTTAGGAGCGGAAGGTTTTGGTATTTTATCTTTTGCGGTAACTACTCACCCCTGTGTCAATCCCATAGAACCGACTGAAGGAATAAATGGAGACCCTCTAAGCGCATCGTGAATAGCATCGAGCACAT
>WJOV01000099.1 GCA_009618475.1 Methanosarcinales archaeon
TTGGATTACCAGGGATATATTCTCTTTCGGATGCTAAAAAGCTTCCGAAAGAGGGTATCCTATTCTATCACTAGAAAACTCGACTGTGCCATATAAGGAGCTTGAAGAATCAGGATTAGACGCTTCTACTTATTATAATGTCAGTGTTACCGATGGGAAGGTGGAAGTCAAGTTTTATGGTAACGGGGATGGCGTTGAGTTGTATTTTGAAAAGACAGTGATTGAGGTGGAGATATAAGTAAAAATAATTTGTAAATGCCGTCTTCTATTTAAAATCTAAGACCGGACCATGAAGAAGAAAAATAAAAACTTACTCCTATCCGAAGATGCACAATCCACGGTGATTGGCTTCGTTCTGATTATGGGTATCCTTGTTGTTGCATCAACCAGTTATTTCGCCTATCATATCCCTGACTGGACGAAGGCTTACGAATCCCTGCATGCCGCCGACGTCACAGACGACTTCTCAGAGCTGAAATCGCTCATTGACGGAATCGTGTTAAAACAGGGCGAGAGCGAACTTGCCGGAGGCGCTGCACCTGTAAAAATGGTGCCTGATAAAGTCCCTATCCTCGGCATGTCGCCCCCCGGCTCTAACCTTGACTTCCTTCCCGATAATGAACTATTCAAAATCACGCCCACTGTTACGGTAGGAGCAACGTCACCGACTATAGCAAACTTCTCATGGGCAGAGAGCACAACAGCTGATTTTAGTAATACGACTGCAAAGCGAGTTAAGGTGGACGTCACTCTCGACAGGATTGAACTTTCAAAACTTTCTACTCACGGAGATTTAATCCTTGATGGAACTGCGGCAATCCGTGGCGGTGAGTATTACTACGACCGTGTTGAAATCATAAATGGCGGCACTTTCTACGTCGCTCCCGGCGAATTCTTGAGAATCTACGCCAGTCAAATCACTGTAGATTCCGATTCCAAAATATTCGCCGATGGTAGAGGATATTTAGGCGGTGACGGTGGTGCAATAGGTAGCGGCATGGGCTACGGAAACCCCGGGGATTATGGTAGCGGTGGCGGTGGTGCAGGCTACGGTTCCAATGGTGGTGCTGGCGGTATAGGGGAGTCTTCAGAAGTAGGTAGTAATGGAACAGGTGGAGCTTCTTATGGCAATGACTCTTCGTCATCCATAGAATTTGGCTCTGGTGGTGGCGGCGGTGGATACGGAGAAGGAGGGTCGGGAACGCCTTTCGTAGGTGCAAATGGCGGTGACGGAGGAAACGGAGGTGGAGCAATCTTACTGCACGCCGAGAAAATAACCATTGCCGGAACTATTTCCGCTAACGGGTCAAATGGTCGGAATGGTGCGGAATCTTCCGGTAAAGCAGGTGGTGGTGGCGGTGGTGGCAGTGGCGGAACCGTCCTCATTCGTGGACGTGACGTCTCAATCTCCGGCACGCTATCTGCTAAAGGTGGTCCCGGAGGGGCTGGTGGTAACGGTACGGCAAGTGGAAAAGACGGTGGTGGTGCTGGTGGCGGTGCCGGTGGAAGAATTAAAGTGTTTTATAATAATACATCCCTCTATACTCCTCCTTCTAATACATCTAAATATGTGGCTGGTGGTGCTGGTGGTGCTGCTGTTTCAGATGATACGTCTATTGTAATGAAAGTAAGAACAAGCAGGTCACCTATTATGGATGATGTGAACGCCACGCTGTGGGAAAACTGCCCCGCAGTAGCAAATGGACAGGTCATCTCCGATTTATCCTCTGCTTTTGATGGTCATCGCTATATTCAATATCGTGCGGAATTGAGCACTTATGAAGCCACTATGACTCCTGAATTGTATTCCGTCCGCATATATTACTCCTCCGCTGACCAGGAAGGTGGTAGTCCAACTGTGGAAGAGGCATCGGGTATCATCAAATTCAACAGCAATTACTTCTATTATCCCAACCAGGAGATTGTCTATGAGCACGGTGCGTTGATTAAATGGCAGCCGGAAGGTGGATTCATGCTTCATCCACCGCCTATTAATATCACCAACGAAAGTGGCGTCCCTACGATAGAGATTTCTATGGTTGATTTGACCGGCGCCGAATGTTCTTACTCCGGTGCAACTACAATTTCGGTGGAAAATATCTACAAGGACTACGATAGCTTCAGCAATAAATTCGATAATTTAACCCTCAACCTTACCACTGCGTATCCCTCCATCTGGGGTAAGTGGTTCAATAATGAGCTTGAAGAATCAGGATTAGGCGCTCCTGACTATAACGTCAGTGTTAACGCAACTGCAAAAACTGTGTCCGTGAAGTTTTATGGACACGGGGATGGTGTTGAGCTGTATCTGGAAAAGACAGTGATTGAGGTGAAGATATAAGTAACGTAATTGCAAAATGGAGTGTGCAAATAGAAAAATGCAAAACACTTTTTATATACAAGAATAATATTTTAAAATCAAGGATGAAATAGAGAGGCGATGCAGGATGCAAAAAACAATCGAGGTGGTTTATGAAGATGGAGTGTTTAAACCGCTGGAGAAGGTAAATTTGAGGCAGGGGGAAAAAATAGAGATGGAGATAAAAGAAGATAAAATAAAAAAGCTTTCCGATAAATATTTTGGAATAGTGAAACTAAATTTTAAAAAAGAAGAGTTGAGAAAGCTTCTCAATAAAATAGAGGAAGAGAGGTATGGTTGATATTTTTTTAGATACCTCTGTTTTTATTGAACACATGTTAGGCAACTATTCGATTGGAAATATTATCAACAAAGGTAGGTTGTTCTCCACTATTAACGTTTTTGAAGAGACTTTTTATAAATCAATCATCTTAAAGACGTTTGAAAAATTTGGAAAGATAAGTAAATATACAGCCAAAGAAAAATATATCAAAAATTCGTCATATTATAACGATGTTATTATGTTCTTTGAAGAATACGTCGATTTTTTAGTGCAAGATGGGTGTTTAAAAGTTTTAGAGATAAAACATGAAATTTTTATGTCATCTGTTAAAATATCGAAAAGATATGGCTTACTCCCAAATGATGCTTTGATTGCAGCGACGTGCAAACATTACGGAATTAATAAAATAGCAACCACTGATCCCGATTTCAAGCGAGTTGATTTTTTGGAGATAATCGCACCAGAATAAATAGCAAGCTAAGGAAGCTTGAGTATTATCGTAACCCACGTCGAGACTATAAAACTTCCCTGACGCAACCTAAAGCGGCATAAATTTCAAAATCGCGAACAGTCCAAATGCCGCTGATGCTAACACCACCGCATGCTTTAAGCCTGAGATAACTTTACCTTCTCCTAACTTCCCTGCTACTAATCCAGAGCAAATTCCCTGGATAATGCCACAATGGAAGAAAATCATCTGCAGCATTTCCACATTCACTGCTTTGATCATTACGCCACCTCTTCCACCTGCCCCTGCTTCCGCTACTTTTTCACTCGCTTCCACCATCGTAGGAATGAACGAGTGATTCAGTACCAGTAAGACGCCTAAGAAAACAAAGAAGGTGACGTAGCAAACCATTACATAAGGGCTCATATCCACGAACCTTCTTTTCTCTAACGATTTTAACTCCATAACGTCATCCGCAGCTATTTTAAGTACCTGCCCCACCTCTCCCCCTGTCTTGTATCCCTCTATGATCATTTCTATGGAACGTTTTATTATTCTCGTGGGATAACGCTTTGTAAATATCCGCAGTGCATCCTCGAAAGGAACACCCCACGTCAACTGCGTGGCAATCGTTCTTACACCGTCCGTAAGCATCCCGTATTCTCCTTCCGCGGTAAGCGTAAAGGCATCTACCAGCGATAGCCCCGCTCTCTTTGCTTGTGCAAGGTCACGAAGCAAGTCCGGAAACGCATCCTCCGCCTTCCTTATCCTCTTTTGCTCACTGTAACTATAATATGCCGGTGGAATAAACGCTGCGATACCCGCCAGGATGTATGCGTCATACGGTGCAACAAACTCCAACTCGAAGATATATGAAATAAGCATGAGACATCCACCAATAACGCACGATATGTAGCTCAATCTTGCAGGGTTACCCCGGATGAATTCCGTAGGGTCCCTGACGATTTTCATCAGGCTTTTCACTCTCTTTCTTTTTTCCAATGCCGCCCGAACTTCATCCTCCATTTTTCGTTCTCCCTTGCACCTTTACGACTGCATACCAATCAAAAAGATAAACCCCGTAGAGCCAAGCGGAATGATTATATACACAATCGCAGCAAGCGTTGCTAAAGAAGCAGAGCCTAAGAAGCACATTATCGACATCACCACCACAATCAGTAGCGGTCCTGCAACCAGACCTACGACATAAAGCTCGGCAAACAAGCCCAGCATTGTGATAAAATCACCGTATTTCCTTCTCCTTTCTTCCATATACATCTTTGCTGCATTTATGAAGTACGAGCCCATTTCACCACCGGAAAGCGTTGTCGTTACTGCTCCTTGCATGAAAGACCGCATTTGTGGCGATGCCGTTACCGTTGCCAGGTTCCTCAGTGCCGTTATGAAATCAAATCCCAGCAATTCCACGTCACGCACTATCGGCTTCGCTTCATTGCTTACCTCGCCGTAGTTTTCCCCCATCCCCGATAGCTTCTTGAATATCTCATAAGGAATCACGCCAATGGACGCCATCGAGGATATATAACCGATGGCATAAGGAAGAAGCTCTTCTATTTTACCTCTCCTTTCCCATGCCTTTATTTGCGGTAAGAAATAAAAACTGAAGAAAACGGAAAAAAAGGCGATTGAAATACCCGCGAGAACGAGAATGACGTCCATTAACCCAAAAGAAGACAAGAAGCCGGATTTTTGTATTACCGACAGCATAACCTTCATGAGTAAGTACATAAAGAGTGCAACAATCACGCCTATAATGGAATAAAAAGCAGCAGTGGATAGCCATCTCTCCATGGGAACGTATATCCTCGCTTTCATTAGATTCTCGCGTACTGACCCGAATTTTTCTCTTCTCCTTCCGAAATAGTCACCGAATATGTCAAATGCTATTTCGTTTATATTCGTGTTCATCCTCAATCCTCTTCTCTACCTCTTCCGGGTTTATATTATACTCAAATATTATCTTACTCAGCGATTGGAAGTCATTCATGCCCTTCTTTCTCATCAACTCCAGAATCCTTACCCTCCGTGCAAACTCCTCTGATAGCTCCTTCTTGCCCATGTTCAGCTTATCCATTATCTCTACGAAAACGTTCGATTCTCCAGTGAACGCAAAATCATCCGGTCGCCAACTGAAAAGTTCGTTCGTTCTTAGCGTATCGTTATCAAAATCAATGCCCGTTATTTCTATTATTTGTGCGCATCTCCTCACTCTTTTATTTCCCACTTTCACCGACCTCTGGATGGGTATTATGTTTAAGCTGTCAAGCAGCATCAAGGGGATGTCAATCGGCGCTTTTGTCAGCCGTTTTACTACCGCATCCGCGGAATCCGCATGAACCGTTGACAGAGTGATGTGTCCGGTAGCCATCGCCTGGAACAGTGTATACGCTTCTTTTCCTCTCACTTCACCAACCAGGATGTATTCGGGGCGTTGCCGGAGCGCAGCGCGCAGCAAATCAAACATTTCTATTGAATGCCCACCCTCTTCTGCCTCCCTGGTGACTGCGGGAATCCAATTCTGATGTGATAGATTTATTTCTCTCGTGTCTTCGATGGATACGATTTTACTTTCCGGCGGTATGAACATAGAAACCGCGTTTAAAACCGTCGTTTTTCCTGTCGCTGTGCCACCGGATATAAGAATGTTAAAGCCATTCTCTACTGCCATCCAGAGATAGGCAAACATTTCCACGGAGAACGTCCCGTAATTTACAAGCTCTATCGGCGTAATGGGTATGTCTTTAAACTTCCTTATGGTAAACGTGGAGCCTCTTGTTGTAATCTCGCTTCCTATGCTTAATTGTAACCTATCCTTGTTGGGAAGAGAAGCATCTAAGAGTGGTTTTGCCATCGAGATGTGTTTGCCTGCTCGCTGCGCCATTTTATAAATCAATGAATCCAATTCCGCCTTATCAAATACTATGTTCGTTTCTATCGAGCCGTATTTTCGATGATACACATATATAGGGATTCCGGGACCATCAGCGGAAATGTCCTCTGCCATTTTATCCCTCATAATCGGGTCTAACTTACCATATCCAATGAAATCCCTCCTTACGTGATACATTATCTTATCCATTCTCTCAGCACTTATTTCCATGGATAAACTCTCAACCATCGCTTCCACCTTTTCCCGCAGGAACTCGTCCGGATTAGTAACGCCGGCGAAACTCACGGCTATCGTCTCGTAAAGGCGTGTTTTTATCTCTTTTAATAACTCTTCCTCACCGCCCGATAATTCAGGCTCCCGAACTTCGTAAAGAGGAAGCGCAGAATCTATAATTCTGATATGTGCATAAGGCTCATTGACCGGATACGTTTCCGTGACGTCCACTTCTTCTTCTTTTTCTTCTGATTCTTGCTCCGGTATCTCAGATGCCTCAGTCTCCCTGTCAGTGTCAGCCAACGCCACCTCACGCTGATTTATTTCATCGGGTTTCTGTTTCTGTCCGGCTATTGCGTTCTTCAACTCTGCCCCGGCACGTTCTTTATCGGCACGTATCTTATCCAAAACAGCCCTCGCCTCGTCTTCATCAGATTTCGCCTTTTCTGCACTTTCGGAATCACCTTTTTGTTTCGCCTTTTCGGTTATTGCCGCTTTCTTCTCTACTATTTTCTCCTGCACCTTCTCGGCTTTTTCTATTCTCCGCACCTCATTCATTGCCTTTTTCAAATTACCCTTTGCTGTTATTCCTTCCTCTTTTCCTTCCTCTTTTCCTTCTCCCTTTTCCGCTTTCATTTTCAAAAACTTATTTACTTTGATCCTCGCCACAGTATTTACATTTAAATCTTATATCCGCTGTCTATTAGCCATAACGCCTGATCATAAGCCAGTTTCTTACTTTAAAGGCAATGAATACGCCCGCCACCGCCACAACAGCTATGATAATCACGATGAGGTATAAAGGCAGGTGGAATCCACCCCCGGCTTCAATTGGCGTAGGTGAAGGTGCTGGCGTTTCGTTAACCGGAGAACCGGGAGTCGGACTCGGACCGGGAGTTGGTGTTGGATGCGACTCTACTTCAGGCGCTTGCTTCGATGCCTTCACTGCAAATGCATATATCTTGTTCCAGTAAAATTTGCCCTCCACGACAACTTCATCACCCATTTTTATATCGTCAATTTCAGCACCATATTCCACGTCCATCGTCCCGGTATGGTCGTCAATCTCTAATTCAGTTTCTCCAGACGTGAGTTCTATTCCAGTTACATCCCCTTTTATACGCACAGAATCATCGTAATAATACTTTGGGGTCCCTATGAGCTCTACAATAGTTACGTCTTTGTATCCACTTTCTATATCCGAGCTCACTTCATCCGCATAGATTATGCCCTTGCCCTCTGTTATTCCGCCCTTGCCGGCATATATTCCGGTTACCGCAATCTTTTCACCCACCGCGAATTTTTCTAAAAGCTTTGGCTCGCTGCTGACGAATATCCTATCTGTTCCATCATATATGGTTAGAATACTCGTGTCTCCAGGCTCGTATGTCTGTATGCCCGCATTTGGTGTGGTTGAGGGCTCGATATTACTGGAAATGGCTACGATAATACCGGAAACCGTCACCACTTTACCGATATACGAATCGTCTATACTGGAAATACGGATTTCATCTACGCTGGTATCAGCATTAGCGGGTATAGCTAAGGTAAGTAGAAATATCGTTGCCATTACCACTCTCGAAACAACCATTCTCGTTTTCATTTCCTGTTTAAGAAATTTAAAGTTATACGTGCATATTTAAAGGTTGAGTTCATTTCATTTTTTTACAGCTATTTGAAACAATTTTTAAAGCATTGCAAAGTTTTTTAATAGAACATTTAAAGTTAAATATCAACAAACATAATTCGGTATGGAATAGCGAAGAGGATGAGATGAATGAATAAGGATAAAAATAAAATGGCATCGTGGTGTGTAGTCGTGCTAACAGCAGCACTAATTTCAACTTTTGTATTAGTTGCGCCTGTAAATGCTGGTGGTAGTCCTGATGTGGGGCGGTCTGTTGGTAATATTACAAATGGTACCATCGCCATCATCGGCGAGACAAATCTGAGTTTTGTTAATGCTACCGGGGCTTTAATACCTGAAGGCTATTTAATAAACGCGGAGGACAGCAGCATATTCTTTAAGTTTAACAAAACATTTAATTCAAAGGAGGAGAACCCACCAAAGGGGTTGTATAAAGTCACAAATACGATGTTTGAGGTAAAGACCAATATATCTTTCGCTTTGCCAATATTAGATGTTTTTACTAAAGTAAGTGGTGAAACAGACTTCTCAGACGATCCAAAAACGGTTACACAGGGCATCAATATAACCTTTAAAGCGAATACAAATTTAGATGCTATTAAAGGTTCTTCGCCAAACAATATCACCTATAAACTCATAGACCCTAATGGTTTACAGCGGCGTAGAGTTAATGGTAAATCTCTTATGGATATTGATGTCAGTGACAATGGTACGAATTATCTAACGATAAACACTTCCAATCTTGATGAGCTTGGTGAATACACGCTAAGCATAGAAACCGACCCTGACACAAATAATGGACTTGACAAAGAAGGTTCTTCCATATCGTTTACAATAGTAAGGGTGGTAAAGGAAGAAGGTATTACATATATTACTATAGGAGCGACTCCAGGAGAACAAAACATTAATGACAAAGTAGTAATCTCTGCTTCTACTACACCAAATACAAATGTTACGCTTAACGTGACGTCCGGGAATGCTCTATGCGTGGTGTTCAGAGATGACAGAGGTGACGTAGAGGTGGGTGGTCACAGTGCATCCGGAAAGTCAGACAAAAATGGTGATTTCAAAGCTGCGGTGTATTTTAATGATACTGGCTCCTATGAGATTACTGCAACCGAACTCGAACATAATACAACAGATAGTGTAACCGTGCAAATTGTGGGATTTGAAGCGGAAGTGAAAACTGATAAATCAATATACTATATCGGCGAGGACATTACGATCAGTGGTTCTACAAATGGGGGCACTGAGGTAACGATAAAAGTTGGCAATGAAGTACTCGTGGCAGGTGTGCCAATAGAAGGAGAAAAGTTTAGTTATACATGGAAAAGAACCGAGGAAAAATCACCAGGTTTATATAAGATTGAGATGTGGGTCTTGCCACAATCAGACACAGAAACAGACCTTCCTGACGATTCTGTGACTATAATGCTCTTGCGAGGTGGGCTGAGTGCAAAGACGAGCACAGAGTTTGTTGCACGGGGTGACGGCTTCACAATCGAAGGAACCGTCCCGGGCAGGGACTACGTGGACATCCTGACGATTGCACCAAAGGGTGGTGGTGGAAAAGGACTTGACTCTAACGACATCTCTACTGAGACAGATGGTAACTTAAGTGCTCCGGGTCTCACACACTACACCAGTGGCGTAACCAGTGAGAAATTTAAAAAAGATAAAATAAAAGTGAGCTTGGACGCTGATACCGGGACGTATTTAATAGCGGTGCTTAATTATGGAAGAGATAAGAAATGGGGAACGAGCGGCAACGACAACCTGTTAGAGGTCATAAGCAATGATTATACCACTTCACTCGCGGCTAAGACGCCGGACCAGATTTTAGCGATATTAAAAGATAAAACGATTAATGTGGCGGGCAGTGACGACCTCTTATGCATAGCAACGATAAAAGTAGAAAACGGATTTGTAACCCTTAACAAAATAGAAGATGTGCATCTCGGTAAAAATATCGAGGTAACAGGCACTACAAATAGAAAAGTGGGCGCGTACGTCATAGTCACTGTTGAAGGACTGGAAGATAATGCGGTAAAATTGAAACCCAAATTCGTAGAAGTCAAAGGAGACGATACGATATTCTATAATAAGTTCAGTGTATCGCTTGCTACCGCAACCGCGAAAATAGGGAAATATGAGGTAACCGCAGATGATGGCGACGGACACATGGATACAACAACGGTAAATATTGTTCCGGCTGCGGCGCCTTCAGTCAATGTCAGTAGCAGCACACCTACCGCGGACCAGGCTCATGGCACAAACGAAAGCGCAAATGCTACGCTGCAGATGGCAATGTCAACACCGACTTCAACGCAGACAGAGACGAAGATAATGCCGGGTTTTGGAACGATATTTACCATTACCGTAGTGCTTGCAGTATCCCGGTTACTGCGGAGTGTGAGGCATCGGCAGCGAAAATCAGTGTCTTAAAAATATATTCTGGATTTAGTAGTTAAAAAAATGTTCACTGTTATCAAAAAATTTTGATATATAAGTAAGATTTTTATATGCTGTCTTCCAGTTAATTTAATTATATGTCTGAAGATAGTAACCTTCACGGTGGATATGCAACGCAAAATAATAAGCAGCTTATATTGACTTTTACGATAATCGTATGTGTCAATTTAGCTATTTATATTAACTTCTTCCTGGGTATAACGGTTCTCTATACGCATTTTTTCTATATTCCCATTCTTTTAGCAGGTATATGGTATCAGAGGAAGGCGGTTTACGTTGCGCTACTTCTCGGTGTGGTCCATATTATGATGACGTACTTCTCCGTTCCAATCTTCGAGAGCCCGCTTACCGGCGTAGCAGGCGGTTTTGTCATGGCGGGTGGAAGATGCGCTATTTTTATAGTAGTGGCGGGCACAGTCTAAAAATATAGTGATTTATCCACCGCGGAGAGCGCAGAGAACGCAGAGTTTTAGGACTGTTTCAATCGTTGCTGACTTTCCTGATGGTTCTGCGTTCTCCGTGTGCTCTGCGGTGAAATTTGAGGATATATCAATTTCACTGGAAAATTCGACTGTGCCGTAGTGGCGTATGTTATCGGTATTATTAACGAGGAGCGAAAAGAGGTGGAGGAAAGACTTCTCTATGCAGAACGATTTGTTGCAATAGGCGAATTCTCCTCCGGAGTTGCACACGAGCTCAGACAACCTTTAGAAGAGATAAAGAATGCCGCTTATTTCATCAGCATGAAACTCAAGGAGGTTGTGGATGAGGAGGTCAAACGGCGCTTTGCCACTTTGGAAAGGGAAGTAAAGCGTGCTAATCGGCTAATCACGGATTTGCTGAACTTTTCCCGGGCGGAGACGCCAACACTGAAGAAATGTGCCGTCAATCAAGTTGTAGTAGAAGCCTTATCCGCCATTGAGATTCCTGAGAACATAGAGGTAAAAACGGTGTTAAAGGAAGCCCTTCCGGCAGTTCACGCGGACTGCAATCAAATCCAGCATACGTGCTCGAACATTATCGCAAATGCAATATCAGCAATGCCTGAAGGTGGCTCGCTGGAGCTAAAAACAGAAGAGAAAAAAGAGGAAGGAATTATACAAATAAGCATAGCCGATACTGGCGAAGGGATACTGAAGGAGAACCTGAAAAAGGTCTTCGACCCCCTTTTTACCACAAAAGCCACGGGCATTGGTTTGGGGCTTTCCCTGTGCGAGAAATATGTGGAAGCGCATGGCGGCGAAATAGTGGTGGAGAGTGAGGTGGGCAAGGGGACTAAATTTATCGTTAAACTCCTCGTTTGATCAAACAAGCGAAATTATAGCATCTAAAAGCCCTTCCATCTTTCCTCTCTTTTGAACGATAAACGCGGATTTCAGAATGTAACTTTTAACGCCCTCCTCGTATGTCTTGATTATATCGTCATCGCGCGCTGAAGAGGTAAGAACTACGACGGGAATATCCTTGAGTTCCTCTTCCTGTTTTATTTGCTCCAGCACCTCTATACCATCAAGCTTTGGCAGACGCAGGTCAAGCAAGATTATGTCCGGCTTCGGATACTTCTTTTCGTCCGCGTAATCGCCCCTGTTATAGAGGAAATCAAGTGCCGCTTCACCATCGCTTGCTACAAAAACACGGTTTCTCAGCCTACTTCTCTCTAAAACCGTCCTTATAATAAGCACGTGCTCCTCCAAATCTTCTACAAGCAATATCTTTATCTCTTTTTCTTCCATTTTCTAGCTCTTCTTCAATACACCCCCTATACGTGCTTCATTTTCTTCCGCTGAGAATGGCTTCCTCAAATAGCCCTTTATTCCTGCTTTCACTGCTTTCACTATTAAATCAGGCGTGTCTGAAGATTCTGCAACCATCAGGATAACGATGGAAGAGGAATTCTCAGTTTCTATAATGCGAGTTGCCTCGATACCTTCGAGATCCTTTAATTCCGCATCTACAAGCATAACATCCGGCTTCAGTTTCATATATTTATCTATTGCTTCTTTACCTTCTTTAGCCGTGCCAACGACCTCAAAACCAAGCTTTTCCAATACCGTAGTGAGCATAATAACTATAAACGGAGAACTATCTGCTATCAATACCCGCATCCCCGCCTTATTCATTGTATCCTTTTCCATCATAATTTATAATTCTATTTCTTCTTTTGTATATATGATGAATTTATCTTTATTATAAAATAGTGGGAAATATTGCAGATTATGATTTGTGTACCGCATCTTTACAATCCCAAGATAACGCTCTAATATATCCCTTTCCCTCCTGAGGTCCAGATGTATTATCGCATCGGCAAGAAACTCCTCAACTCCGTATTTACCAAACCTGTTATCGCCTTGATACATCTCAGAAATCAAAAAAATCGTTATTCCCGTTTCTCTTAGCCATTCAAAAATGGTGCACCTCTCTACGAGGATTTTTAACGGTTGTTAAGGAGTATAAAGCATTAAGAGGGTCTATTACTATTAAATCATAGTCCTCTCTCTTTAAGAGGTCATCCACATAATACCTGACTTTTTTTATCAAATTCAGCTCAAATCTCGTATCCACCCTTACCCCCTTATCTATCGTCTTATGGTCAACAATAGCCAATTTTTCGCTTTCTCCTACCATTCCCAGCGTTTCCATCTGTTTCTTAAAGCCCTTTACCTCCTGTTCCAACGTTATATACAGTCCCTTCAAATTACCCTCCACTGCGTTTTTATATAAAATGCTATACGCCAACGAACTTTTCATACAGCCCACCACTCCACAAATTAACGAAATTGTACCTTTTGGAATTCCACCTTCTAATCGCTCGTCCATCCTTTCTATATATGTTTTTATCCTTTCCATTTTTTCCATTGAGAATTGCACCACAACTTTTTGAAAAGTTGACAGGTATATTATATATAAATAACGCTCATTTTTATGCGAACAGAGTAGGGATATGATAATCGAATGCGATGTTTTGGTGGTGGGTGCGGGACCTGCGGGTAGTAGTGCGGCTTTTTTTTCTAAATTTTTAGATGCGGATAACAAACGTAAAATCTGCCTCCTAGAGCGATTGGATAATCGAAAGTATTTGCATTATCATGAGATGTGTGGAGAAGGAGTAAGTGAGGACTTATTCAGAGATATTTCACCGATTAAACCTTCTTATATCGTTGAAAAGATTAAAAAGGTACGTGAATATTGGCCCAGAGACATAGAGATAGAGACCACGATGAATGGATATATTATTGATAGACCTCGTTTCTTGAATGGTATTGTCAATCAATACGTTAAGTTAGGTGGAAAACATATCCAGAATTCTTTAGTGGACTTTGCAGAAAAGGAAAGAGAAATCAAAGTGAAACTGTGCGATGGAGAATTCCTGAAAACGAAGTATCTTATCGCCGCTGATGGTGCTAATTCTTCAATCCGTAAAAAGCTTGGAATCAAAGGCAGAGTTAAACCGCTCATCCAATATGTAGTGGATGAAGAACCTGAGCATGATACCATGATTTTCGAATATGACGAAAAGTGGGAAGGCGATTATAAGTGGGTATTTCCGCATGGTGAAACTACAAAAGTTGGTTTTCCCTTTCTTAAGCACAGGGACAGAGAAAAGATTGAGAGGAAAATTTTAGTAAAACAAACAAGAATAGTTGGCTTTGGCGGTATAGGAAATAACGTGCATGGAAACATTTTACTGGTTGGAGATGCTGCTTGTCATAGCAATCCGATAACGAAAGGAGGGATTAGACCCGGTATGGTATCAGGAAAGATGGCGGCAGAAGCAATAAACATTGACAATCCTTTAGAATACGATGAAAAGTGGAAGAGATCAGACTTTTCATCTCCTCTATTCCTGCAGGCTTTTAACCGGTTAAAGGATATGGACAACCGGGAATTGGCATGGCATATGAAACCTTTTAGGAAAGGCTTTAGCTTCTTTTCAACGATTAAATCATTATTGTTTTACCGGAAATATTTAGAAATATACAAGGCTTATGATTTATCGAACAAGGTAGGATGGTGATATAGTAGTGGTAATTGAATGTGATGTTTTGGTGGTGGGGGCAGGACCTGCCGGGAGTAGCGCAGCAAGAGCGGCAGCTGAGGCAGGTGCCAACACGATATTCATAGATAAAAAGAAAGAAATCGGTATTCCGGTGCAATGTGCGGAAGCTATTGGAGAATACCTCATCCCTTATTTGCCTTTCAGCATACCCGAAGAGCAATTGATTTGGGAAATTGACGGAATGTCATTTTGGGCTGAAGGTATCGCAATCGAACGAAGTGGAGGGTTTTGGTCAGGTTATGCTATAAATCGAGAAAAATTTGATAAATGGCTTGCAAACAATGCACTTGGAGCCGGCGCCAAGCTTCACCTTGAAACAGAATTGATAAATTTGGAATTCAGCGAAAAGTATTATATCACGAAAGCGATTGTGAGAACAGGAGTGGGAGTGAGAGAGATCAAACCAAAAGTAGTTATTGCTGCGGATGGAGTGCACTCAAAAGTCCTGAACAAACTGGGTTTTACCAACCTCAAGGATAAATATGGTAAAGTACTGAGTTTTGAAATGAATAACTTGAATTTGTATAAACCAACGTATGAGCAATTGTATATAGGGGATTTTGCACCAGGGGCGTATGCCTATATCTTCCCGTTGTCTAAAACCAGGGCTAATGTCGGCGTTGCATCCCTATTCCCGACTAAAAAATTAGAGAAATGTTATGCGGAGTTTTTAGAAATTCCAGAAGTAAAGAAACAACTTAGGAATGGAAATAAAGTATTAGAAAAAAGTGGTTGGGCGCCAATTCGTTATCTCACTGATAAATGGGTATATGGGAATGTTTTACTGGTGGGAGATGCTGCGAATCAGAATTTTAAGCCTTTTGTTGAGGGTATCCTTCCAGCAATAATTTGTGGTGATATAGCAGGAAAAAATGCTTATAAATTCATTAATGGTGGAGATTCACTAAGTAATTATCCAAAAGGTGTTAAAAATAAATTAGGTAATTTATTTTTAGAATCTGACCGTGTCTTAGACATATTACATGAGTTGGGTAAGTCGTCGGATAAAAAAGAGAATCTATTACGCCTTGGTCTTTTCGCAAACGTTTTCTCTTTAAAAGAGATAATAAAATTAAATTTTGAGGATTATATTGCATTAAAAAGGAGATTGGATGACATTTTATGTTTAAAACCAAAATTAATTGATTAGGATGAAAGGGGAATTTAAAAAACAGGAAAAGAGTGAATTATCAACTCTCCTATTTGTAGTTGCATTCATGACTCTTTTTATAGCCATAAAGAGAGTAACAGCTGCTGATATATTATCATTTGAAACTACCGAAGTGCCTCTTTTTATACGAATTTTCATGCTAATAATGCTATTCCAGACTTTTCTGACATATATCTTGATATTCGAAGTCAAATCTGTATCTCATTCAAAAGTCTGGAATAGTCTATCAATTGGCAATTTTTTTTGTATTATGATTATATTAACACAGGCAATATTAATGTATAAATTATATGAGATTACAACTTCAATTTATGTTATTTTAATATTATTCATTTTATTTTATGTAGCAACTCATTTTTTTGTTAACATATCCTTATATAGTATAATAAAACCTTTAAAGAAAAAAATAAATCTATTCAAAGCAAAATATCTTACTATTTATTTTTTCCCTATATTTATATACCTTTCAAGTGATAAACTCTTCGAAATAACTTTCCCAATTTGTTCTAATTTTATTCCGTTATATTCATTTGCAGCATTTTTTTCCGTATTTGCTGTATATTTTGCATATCATCTATTTCTGATTTCCAGAAGTTATCGTGAAGTAGGATTTGTGCATAAACCTTACATATTAGGTGGGTTTGGTGCGTTGGCTTTGATTATCTCTGCACTTATCGTATTCACCTGTGTTTTTATGTACATTGAACCCTTTGCACAGCCTAGTGTCCCAACAACTTAGTTTTGGAATAAATTAATAACCTCCAAATTACCATGATAAATTCATGGTTGGAATAAAAATTGG
>WJOV01000031.1 GCA_009618475.1 Methanosarcinales archaeon
AAAGGAGAATGAAAATGGACATACTAAAAAATACAATAAAGGAGATAGAGAATCAGGGTATAAATGCAACTCTTTCAAACGTAGTTATTACCAGGTTTGGCCCGTGGACATTGAGCTATGTGAGATACGATGATGGTGAACTCGGATGCGGATGTGCGAACAATGAAGCGGAGAGATGGGGAATTCCAGAAGATGCATCGTTTATGAAAGACCTACTAAATTTGAATGCTTACGATGTCATAGACAAATTGGATAGTTTAGAGAACAGCGCATTCATAAACTCGCTAAGAACATCAATAACCTCTGCCCTCTCTTATAGATTAATGAACGATGGAAACGAATTGAAAAAAGAAGGATATGATGCTGAAGCCTACTATGCTCCAACCACTGCTCTTTTAGACCCTACAAGATTTGTGAAAACACGGGATAAAGTAGCGATAGTTGGGTTTCCCTCGTGGGCTATACACCTATATGCTGAGGTTGCAAATGAAGTGCGTGTTACCGAACTTATGGATTTGAAGCAGTTATCTGTTATTGATTTCGATGCTGATGAGGACTCAAACGTAAAAATATTTCCCGCTGATAAGAATAAGGAAGTTCTAAGTAAGGCTGATGTTGTTTACCTAACTGGTGATACCGTAGTGAACGGCACAATAAATGAACTTCTCGAGTACTCCAAAAATGCAAGATTACGAATAATCTACGGACCTTCATCGGCTTTTTATCCTAAGGTGCTTTTTGAACGAGGCGTGGACGTTTCTTTGCCTATAATCTTTCCAAATACACCGGAGTTCAAAAGACGATTTGCACTAAGTCGCGGTTATTGGTATTTTATGAGGGACGTAAAACAAATGTTAATAAAAAGGAGGGGATAGTATGAAAAACGAGGAAAAAAATGCTTTTTGGGGTTGTATAATCGTGGGGATAGCCCTCGTAGGCGGTATAATAATGGCGGGCTGTATAAGTCCACCAGAAGAAGTTCACAAACAAGAACTGGTGGTTGGTATAAGCACAGATGTTGATAACTGGTATTTAGATAAGTTTCCTTATGGCGATGCGAGATTCGTGTGGTCGCAGGTTTATGAAACTTTGGTGCGGTTGGACACAGATTTAAAGATACAACCAGGATTGGCGGAATACTGGGAAACCCCAGACGATGGAAGAACATGGGTATTTCATTTAAGGAAAGGAGTTAAATTCCACGACGGAACACCATTTAATGCGACTGCAGTGGTATTTTCGTACAGTAATATATCTTTCGTTAGAAAAGTTACACTTGGGAATGTTGACCATGTAGAAGCTCTCGATGAGTACAGTGTCAAATTTGTATCAAAGCGACCTATACCCGTATCACATTATATCACGCATGTAGCATGGCCGATTATGAGTCCTACTTGTGTGGACGGAAAAGGAGAGTTCGTGAAACCAATTGGAACAGGACCATTCAAATTTGAAAATCAGATTAAAGACCAGGAAGTCGTGCTTGTAAGAAATGATGATTACTGGGGAGAAGAGCCAACCTTTGAGAAAATCATTTTTAAGGTAATTCCAGAGGTGGCGACACGTGTAATGGCTTTGGAGACCAAAGAAGTGGACATGATAATGAAAGTGCCGGAATTTGAAGTCGCGAGGTTAGAAGTGGAGCCAAATATCGAAGTATATAGGAAATTGACAACCTTCACTGACTTTTTACAATTTAACTGCGAAAAAGAACCTTTTAACGACACAAAAGTGAGAAAGGCAGTGGCATACGCGGTTGATACGGAAAAACTGGTTAAAACCGTTTTAGAGGATGTTGGAGAGCCAGCAAACGGCCGTCCTTTATCCCCCGTCATGTTGTATTCGAAACCTGACCTCAAACTTTACAAATATAATCCAGAAAAGACTAAGGAATTATTGTCGGAAGCTGGCTGGAAAGATACCGATGGTGACGGAATAGTTGATAAAGATGGTAAGCCATTCAAGGTGTCTCTCCTGGTGGAAAGAGGAGCCTGGACACCACCCCGCTTTATTCCAATGAGTGAAGCCATTCAGGGAGCGTTAAGAAAGGGGGGTATAGACGTAGAGATGCAAGTTCTGGAACCTGGAGCAGTCATAAAACGTGAAAGAGAAGGTAACTTTGACATGATCCTGAGGACAGGATATTTTGTATGGGGTTCCTATCCAAGACACTTCTTTCTACATTATTCTAAATGCCCATACGGTCACTACAAAACCGAAGAATACGACAGACTGGTTGATTTGGCAGATTCGACGGTAGATACAAAAGAACAAGAAAAGTTATACCACGAATTGCAGGACATGGTCATCGAAGAAGTCCCGGCATTTTATCTGGTTCACGAAGAAAAGATTGTCGCCGCGAATTCCTACGTAAAAGGGTATACTATAACAGCCGAAGACCCCTGGCTCAATCTCGATGGCGTTTATCTGGAGGGAAAGACATGAGCAGGAAAATGATTGCTTTGGATTGAATAAAAGAAGAAATTGTGTAAAAATGGACATAATAAAAGATACGATAAAGGAGATAGAGAATCTGGGTATATGCGGAACTCTTTCAAACGTAGTCATCACCAGAATCGGGCCGTGGACGTTGAGCTATGTGAGATATGACGACGGCACAACGGGGTGTGGATGTGCGAACAACGAAGCAGAAAGAGAGGGGATTCCAGAAGACGTGTCGTTTATAAAAGATATGCTTAATTTGGATGCTTACGAAGTCTTAGACGAATTGGAGGGTTTAGAGAACAGCGTATTCATAAACTCGCTAAGGACTTCAATAACCTCTGCACTCTCTTACAGATTAATGAACGATGGAAACGAATTGAAAAAAGAGGGATATGATACTGAAGCCTACCATGCCCCAAACACACCTCTTTTAAACCCATTAAAATTCGTGAAAAGCTCTGACGTGGTAGCAATGGCTGGATTTCATATGATGGCTACACCCCTATGTGCAGAGGTTGCAACGGAGGTGCACGTTACCGAACTCATGGATTTGAAGCAGCTATCGCTTATAGATTTCAACGCTGATGAGGAATCTAACATAAAAATATTTCCTGCGGATAAGAGTAAGGAAGTTCTAAGCGGCGCTGACGTTGTTTACCTAACTGGTGAGACCGTGGTGAATGGCACATTAAATGACCTTCTCGAGTTTTCCAAAAATGCCCGGACAAGAATAATCTATGGACCCACATCGGCTTTTTATCCAAAGGTGCTTTTTGAACGAGGCGTGGACGTTTCTTTGCCGGTAATCTTTCCAAATACACCTGATTTTCAAAGACGATTCGCGCTAAGCCGGGGTTATTGGTATTCTATGAAAGATGTAAAACAAATGTTAATAAAAAGGAGGGAATAGCATGAAAAAGAGGAAAGAAATTGCTTTGCTGGTTTGTATAATCGTAGTCCTAATAGGTGGCGTACTAATGGCGGGATGTATAAGCCCACCGGAAGAAGGTTCGAAAGAGCTACCCCAGGAGATAGTTATTGGAATAGGAGAAGATATAAAAGGACTGGAGCCTGTTTTTGGTACTCCATGGGGTGCACCACTCCGCCCGATTTATGAGACGTTAGTAATGGAAGATGCGGACCTGAAAATTCAACCTTTATTAGCAGAGTCATGGGAAGTATCAGAAGACGGTAAAGTATGGACTTTTCACCTGAGAAACGGGATAAAATTCCACGATGGCGCTCCATTCAATGCTTCCGTGGTGAAGTTTTCTTTCGAATATAAACCCGAAGCATACCGCGCTCTTTATGCAATGCTGAACTCAATAGATACACCAGACGATTACACGGTAAAATTCGTTTTAAATAAGTCTTATGCACCCCTGTTAAGGGATGTCAGTTCAGCTCCAATAATGAGCCCAACCGCCGTGGATAAAAGTGGAGAATTCAAATCACCCGTTGGGACAGGTCCATTCAAATTCGATGAGTGGGTCAAAGGACAAAAAATTGTGCTGGTAAAGAATGAAAATTATTGGCGGGGGTCACCAAAATTAGAAGCAGTAACTTTTAAAATAATCCCGGATGCCTCTGCAAGAGCTATGGCTTTAGAAACTGAAGAAATAGACTTAACAGGTCACAGAGCAGGTAGAGGAGTATTATACGTTTCAGACATCCCGAGGCTTAGAGAAGAACCGGAAATAAAAATAGTTGAAGGATATACACAGCCCTGCGTGAGTTGGATTCAGCTTAATACTGAAAAAGAACCGTTCAGCGATTTAAAAGTTAGAAAAGCCGTTTATTACGCCATTGATACCCAGAAAATGGTCACTTCGGTAGTAGGTGAGACAGCAGCACCATTATTAAAGGGACCTTTGTCAATGCCATGCACCGAACATCTATTAAACCAGAATCTGACATGGTATCCGTACAATCAAGAGAAAGCAAAAGAGCTATTAGCAGAAGCCGGGTGGAAAGATACCGATGGGGATGGCATTCGAGATAGAAATGGAGAACAACTTAAAGTTACCTTTGTTCTATCCGCTTTCTCTCCGGAATTACCAAAAATCACCGAAATAGTCCAGGCACAATTGAAAGATGTTGGAATGGATGTGAAATTACAGATAGTTGAGTATGGAGCCCAGCAAATGCTGTTTGAGAAGGGGGAGTATGACATGATGATGCAAATGGGCGTTTGTGGACATGGTGACACTTCTCTCTGGCTTAATTACTTCTTCCATTCGAAAAGAGGGGTTCGCTGCGCCTTTAAAGACGAACAGCTAACCACCCTAATAGACCGCCTATACACAACGGTAAACTCGAAAGACCGTCTTAATGTCTTTTACGAGATACAAGAGATAATGGAAGAGGATGCACCCGGGGTTTTCTTATATACGGATGCAAATGTCGTCGCTGTGAATAAGCGGGTTAAAAACTATGAGATGCAAGGGGGGATACACGGGGCATATCTCAGCCTATGGAAGGTGTATATCGAGGAATAAAAGCAGGAGGTAAAAAACATGAAAATAACAGAAGAGGTGAAGGAAGTAATAAATAACAACATCGTCCATTTAGCAACGTCTTCAAAAGACGGAAAGCCAAATGTAGTTCCAGTGGGTCTCTGTCGGGTAATCAGCGACCACGAACTGCTGATTGTGGACGTATTTTTCAAAAAGACGAGAAAAAACATGGAAGAGAATCCTCGGGTTGCAATTGCCGTTGAGGCACTGGAAGAACTGAAAGCATATCAGCTTAAAGGGAAAGCAAAGATTTTCGCTCAGGGTGAATGGACCTGTCCCAACGGGTGATTTGAATTCTCCACTTTTATCCACGGCGGTTGGGCTCATTATTGGAGCTGAACTGACATCCCTTAACAG
>WJOV01000108.1 GCA_009618475.1 Methanosarcinales archaeon
ATATAGACTCACTTTATTTGAATGATTTAGGGTTTAATATTTACAAGGACAATATCGAGGTATATTATAAAGACACTGGTGATCATTATCTCTCCGTTAAATTGGATGAAAATCTTGAAAATCCAAAATGGATGGAAATGGACTCTAATAAGATAGAATGGTTTAAAAATAATTGGGCCCCTCTTAAAAAAGTAGATGATGAATCTCAGGAGAAAGGTATTTTGTTCATTAATGGCAAGCAACCTTATTATGGATACAAGGTTATTAAGAATATAATAAGTAGTACTGAAAAAGAATTAACCATTGTAGATCCCTATATTGACAACACGGTATTTGCCATTTTAGAAGAAGTAAAAAAATCAGCCAAAATAATGATTTTGGCTTCTAAATTGCAAGGAAATTCAAAAGTAATGGCCATAAAATTTAAAAAGGAGCGAGGTAACTTTGAGATATACAAAACAAAACAATTTCACGATCGATTTATTATAGTTGATAAGAAATGTTATGTCATAGGGTCTTCAATCAATAATTTTGGTGATAAGGCAACAACATTATTTCAAATATCTGATGGTTTAGTAATAAATAAGATTAAAGATTTGATAACTACCATTACTAAAGACGCAGAGGTACTTACAATCGAATCATGAAATAGTGGGGATTTATTTGGATACAAAGCCAAAAAGTGTGCTACCTACTTTGTTACCGCTCCAGAACCTTCGCGTTCTTACAATAGTGGTATTTGCCCAAACTTCAGCCTCTTATTCCCTCCTTTTTATTAAAAACCTGCTGAACCTGAAACCCGAACCGACTATGAAAGAAGCTTCTTAACCGTATTCTTAACAAGTACTATGCATAAAGTGGAAAGTTTATATTTTAATGATATTAAAAATACATGATGGAATAAAGTCAGGGAGTAAAGATATGAAAATTGCCACATGTACCGTATCACGCGATGGATTTGGTGATCTTAGCAAGTCTGAGGAACGGATTAGTCTTCTCTATACTGTTTTAAGCAAGTCTGAAGACCTTCACGTCGATCTCCTGTGTCTACCCGGGGGATACCTGATGGCTAAAACTATTTCAGAAAAAGAAAAATTTTCTCAAGCCATCCTTAATGAAGCAAAGAAGCATAATGTCGCAATAGCAATAGGTATTGATACCGAAATAAAAAAGAATCCATCGTCAGATTGGTTAGATAGAATAAAGAAGAATACTCTTCCGTGGTTTGCAATAAGCTGGAGTCCAACAGAAAACATACTTCATTCTTGGCGACAGCGGTCCGTCACAGGCAGAGATCAAAAGTATAGCTCTGATGATGCCTGTGCAGAGGAACGAGCACTTCCTATTTCGGATGGGCGTATAGAAGTGTTGATGTGTGGAGAAATATTCAATGAGCGAATTAGGAAGAATATTGTGTCACGAAAAGATGATCTGACGGCAGTAGTTGATCTAGGACATATATCTGCTGGATTTAGGGTTTGGGCTGGGATGAAGAAACTGGCAGAAGGAGGATTGACCGTTTTATGCTCGGTGCATACAGATGGGAGGTTGGGACAGAAATATTGTTATACCCCTAGTGGTTCTATGTCTACTCGTGCCCCCGATACAACTTTTTCTGGGCCTCCTCGTTTAGAATTGAAGGCATGGTCTTTGTAAAGCGGTGATGCTGAAACCGAAGCGGTTGTGGAAGAAGGGTTATGACAAAGTTTGACCTATATCACGTATAAGACCAGGGTCTGTATCCACTTCTCTCTGTCCCAACCCTATTTATGGGACTCTTTTTTGCCAACACCCAGGATATAACCCACGTGCTGCGAGGTCGCGGATTTAATTATGGGGGCGCCCACTAGAACTCTCTTGGCCTTACTGAGTTTTTTAAACCTGTTCCTGATTACCTTGCTCAATAAGGCGTATTTCATTATTCTTACCATCAGTTTGAATAATTTTCCAGAACCGCCAATTTCTTTAATTAACAGCGGGAATTCTTTCAGGCTCATCAGTTCCCTGTTTTCGTGTATCTCAACCCCTTTAAAACCTGTGTTTTCGAGCCACTCCTTCCACTCCTCTGAGGTGTGGATCGTAAAAGGCAACTGCGTGATATCGCCGATGATCTGCTCCGCCTCCAGGAGCTCTTCCGCTACTTTTGGAGGCATGTCTTTATCCTTGAACATCTCGTTGATCCCGATGCAGCCTCCTTTTTTCAATACCCTCGTGAACTCCTTGAATGCCCTTTTCATCTCCAGGAACTGCGACACAAACTGGGTTATTACAACGTCAAAAGTAGCCGCCTCGAAGGGCAAATCATAGGCGTCCCCGACCCGGAACTCTACTCGGTCCTGGATGTTTTCCCTTTCTGCTCTCTCCTTAGCCTTCTTGATCGCCTCCTCCGCGACATCTACGCCCACGAGCCAGCAGCCAAATTTCTTGGCAAGGTAACAGGCGTTAAAACCGGTTCCGCATCCAACCACCAGCACCTTCTTGACTTCATCGATCTGACACAATTCGCCCAGTCTTTCCGTGGATGTCAAGCCACCTATCTGGAAAAAGGGCACCTCTAGGTAGCCCATGAAATCGTAATAGCTCAGGTTCTCGATCTCTTCAATCGAAAGGTCATTTTCTGCCATAGAAACTCCCCGGTAACATACTGCATACTGTTCTATAAATATAATGTTTAAATATAGAAGAATTAAAAAATAATCAGTTCATTTTGTATAACCCTTCAATAACTGTTTTTTACGACATCTGAATCGATTCCCATTGCGTTTCCTGCCTTTTCAAATACTTCGCCAGAATGAAGAGTATGCAACTTTTGGTCATTAAAATCAAATATGCTGCGGGTTCCCTTTTTAATCTGGTCATATTCTTCATATAATGTCATGATACTCCCTCTCTATGAGCATGTGTGCAGCTTCCACAGCCACGCCCTGTTCTCTTAGCAGATCAAATATAAGCTGTGGAGTAGAGACAATGCTATATCCTTTCTTCTTTATGTTTGCATAGAATACGTGACTGTCATCTATTAGCAACCTAAAGTTCCCTTTTCCAACCAGCCCAGTCGCTATGAGCAGTTTGTGCCATGCTTGTAGCTCGTGCTCCTGTACATAGATATCAACACGTGACGGAAACAAGTAGTTTTGAGTAAGTGTTTCTGCATAGTACGTTGTCAGAGCGTATTTTAGGTTTGTTGTGCTTAGTACTTCAAGCGGATTTTGCACGTTGTATTCTCTAAAATATGGACGGGGATTGATTTCTATCCAGTAAGAAAATAATCCTTCCACATCTATTACTTCTGTGTTCTTTACCAGTTTTTTCAGTTCTAATTTCCTTAGAAACGAATGAGCCCAAGGTTGCGAGCAATCTGCCTCTTTTGCTATGCGGTATTGAGATAACGTTCCATTTGGGCGGATGAGCAGTATTCTGAGTATCCTCTCCCTTTTTTTGCCTTTCATAATATATAGCAATAATAACTTTTATTTAAATGTTACCTATATATAGGTAAAAATCATTGTATATAAAGGTTACCTATATATTCGCCTCAAAGATATGCACAATTTAATGGCGGTTGCGAGGAACATCGTTGATTCTACAGCTATATCTCCACTTGAAAAAACTGCCGATCCCAAACCCGAAGCGGTATGGAAGAAGCAGTGAGTAGCAGCAGTTTGAAGAGGTTCACCATTAATGAATCACAAAGACGAGTTCAAATATTATCCAATGCTTTTTTTTTGAAGTTATTTAAATAATAAGAGACTACTATAACAAGGAGGTATAATATAATGAGCGAAAGAAATTTTGGCGGAAGAAGACAGGGTTTTGACCGTCCACCGCGAGAGATGCACACGGTTACTTGTGCGGACTGCGGGGAAGAATGTCAAGTACCATTTAAACCAGATGGCTCTCGACCTGTTTACTGTCAGGACTGTTACCAGAAACATCGACCGAAAAGATTTTAGTCGATAATGTATAGGTAAGTAAGATCGGAACGATTTTTCCTCTTGTCGAAACGAGGGGGAATATTTTTATTTTTTAAAAAAGCTTTTCACACATCCAGATTCAGTACTTCCTTCGCATGCTCCTGTATAAACTTTCTTCTCGGCTCCACCTCTTCGCCCATTAACACCGTAAATATCCAGTCCGCTTCCGCGGCATCCGCTAAAGTCACTCGCTTTATGCCTCTCGTAAGCGGATTCATCGTAGTCTCCCATAACTGCTCGGGATTCATCTCGCCCAGACCTTTATATCGCTGTATTTTCACACCGACATCTCCTTCCTTCACGTTTAAGTCTTCCAAAACCTTTGCGTATTCGTCATCAGAAAACGCATACCTCGTCTCTTTTCCCTTCTTCACCATATATAACGGCGGCAGCGCTATATACACGTGGTTCGTGCTTACTAACTCCTGCATGTACCGAAAGAAGAAAGTAAGCAGTAGCGTTCTTATATGTGCACCGTCAACGTCCGCATCGCTCATTATGATTATCCTATTATAGCGAGCCTTTTGCAAATCGAATTCCTCGCCTATTCCCACACCCAGAGCAGTAACAAGCGTCCGGATTTCATTGCTTTTCAATATCTTGTCCAGCCTCGCCTTCTCCACGTTCAAAATCTTACCCCGTATAGGAAGAATAGCCTGAAAGTTTTTATCCCGTGCCTGTTTCGCAGAACCACCAGCGGAATCGCCCTCTACTATATAAATCTCTTTTTTCGCAACGTCTTTCTCAGAGCAATCCGCAAGCTTCCCGGGCAGTGAATCGGCGAAAAAATCCTTCTTCCTTACTATTTCACGTGCATGCCGTGCCGCTTCTCGTGCCCTCGCTGCTTCCACTGCCTTCCGTATTATCTCCTTCGCATCATTTGGATTCTCGTCCAGAAACTCCCACAGGTGTTCCCGCACAATTGATTCCACAATCCCCTTTACCTCGCTATTTCCGAGTTTTGTCTTCGTCTGCCCCTCGAATTGCGGGTCTTTTAGCTTCACACTTATTATTGCCGCAAGTCCCTCGCGCACGTCGTCGCCATCCAGACCCACTTTTTTAAGCACGTTGCTCGCTCTGCCGTATTCGTTAAGCACCTTCGTCAACGCCGCTTTGAATCCACTTAGATGCTTACCACCTTCTATTGTCTTCACATTGTTCACAAACGAGAATATGTTCTCCGCATAGCTGTCGTTATACTGCACTCCGATTTCCACTTTAACGTCATCCTTCTCGTCTTCAAAAATTATCGGTCTGTGCAGCACTCTCTTATCCCTGTTTATGTATTCCAGAAACGACACAATACCGCCTTCATACTTGAATGCCTTCTCTTCTCCGCCAG
>WJOV01000127.1 GCA_009618475.1 Methanosarcinales archaeon
GGCACTTATTGGCTATATCTTGAATCTGCGATTTCAGTCTGTTTGTTATGTTAATTCCTTTAATCGCTCCTGAATCGCTAACACCTAACAGTATTATTCCACCATGCGCATTTGAAAAAGCAACAATCTCTTTATCCAACCCTCCCATATTCTCCTTAAACTCCGTTGTTCGATTTTCTCCTTCTTCCAGAATTAATTTCAGGTCTTCTCCATTCATCTTAACTACCATAAACCACAAAGCCCTTTAAACTTGCTTTAATTTGATTTCATTTTTAACAAAACTGTTCTATTGTCAATTATATCGCGTATTTTTGTGCGTTCCATCTTACAACTTCTTTATGACTATCAACTTTATAAATCTTTTCTTGAATTTTGTAATTCGACGATTTTCCACCTCTCTGTCTGTCTCTTACTTTTATTTTATATTCCCTCATCTACCTATCCTTTTTAGAAGCATCAATTAATATTGATTAAGCGATGACTGAAGGACCAGAAATAAAAAAAGAGCCACACCATAGAACTGTCCGGTCTAAAAAGGAACTGCATGGGTGGTGGAGCGGTATAGAGCCTTACGGAATGCGAGAGTGCACCTCCGAGCGGTTATTGATAAACCCCTATAACGGGTGCGAGCACGACTGTTTCTTTTGTTATGCGCATGCGTTTCCCGGTCATTTCGCTCACTTTCGCAAAACAGGCGTGATTACGGTATTCAAGGATTTTGATAAAGCGGTTGAGGCACAATTGAATAAGCTGAGAGTAGCGAGTTGTGGTTATTTATCGCCGGTGACAGACCCTTTTCAGCCGATAAACGAGAAGTATCAGTTGACTGAGAAGATTATGGAAGTGTTCGTGCGGAGAAACATCCCGGTGGAGGTAGTAACGAAGGGAGTGATAAGTGAGGAGGCGATAAAGCTTCTCGCGATGCAGGAACACTCCTTCGCTCAACTCAGCATTCTGACGCTGGACGAAACGAAGAGGAAATGGATGATGAACGGTGGCGCCTCTACCGAGGAACTGCTGAGTAACATAGAGCGGCTTTCCAACGAAGATATTTTCACGGTTTGCCGTGTTGACCCCGTTTTACCTTACATAACAAGCGACGAGAAAGAACTGGCCGAGTTGATAGGAAAAGTAGTGGATGCAGGCGCATCGCACATAATAACGAGCTGTTTGGACATTCCGAAGGCGATGGCGCGTGAAATATACGATAAAATCGAGAGCAAGTATGGTAAGGAGACGAGGAGGAAATATGAGCGGTTATACGTGGAGAAGATGAGCGGTAGGAAGCATGCTCGAATAGAATATCGGAGGAAGTTGTTTGGGATGATTAAGGAGATATGCAGGAGAAAGCGAGTGCCGGTGGGGTTGTGTATGGAGTTTGAGAAGGTTGTTGAAGCGGGTAATGCGAGATTTAAAGGTTTAAATCAAGAGTTCATGACATCAAGGAATTGCGAGGGGATAAATATACCGATTTATGTGAGGCGAAGTGGAGATGACGAATTTTCGCCGGTGGTGGGTTGCAATGGAAATTGCTTGGCTTGTTACCGCTCCTCTGAGATGGCAAAGTGTGGGATAGAAGACCTGAAGACAGCGGGTGCGTGGAAGTTGAGGGATTATAAGAGGTGGGGTAAAATGATAGACTCGAAAATTAAAACGTAGAATTTCTCAATTACCGATAACGAATAGAAAACTCTTTAAATTCCCCTGTATAATCCTCCCGTGTAACCTTTACCGATGACACCTTCGCCGCAGGCGGACCATAATGACAAAATTCTATCATTTCGTCCACTTTCTCCTTTACGCCTTCAAACACCGCTTCTACTCTACCATCACTCATGTTTCGCACCCAGCCCTTTATGCCTCTCATATTCGCTTCGTCTCTTGTTGCATAGCGAAAGTAAACACCCTGCACTCGCCCCTTGACAACCACATGTGCTCTTGCTTTTGATTCCATTATTGTATTTGTATTTAAATACCCCTGATAAATATGATTCGCCTGACAAGATGAAAAAAATCGAGATAAAAGTCATTCCCAATTCAAACGTGGAGGAGATAATAGAAGCTGAACCACTGACGATAAGAGTAAAAGAGCCACCAACAAAAGGCAAAGCGAATAAAGCGGTTATTAAGTTATTGTCACGACACTTCAACGCCAACGTGAGAATCGTTTCGGGAACGAAAAGCAGGCGGAAAATTGTGGAGATAGAAGAACTGGAATAATGCTATTTCAAACTATTCCTCAGCACCAACCACCCTCTTATAACCGCCTCTCTCCTTTGCCAACGCAACAAGCCTTTTATAACATCCTTCGCGTTCAAGCGTATAGGAATCCCCGATTAAAACCAATTTCCTCTTCGCTCTCGTTATAGACACGTTAAGCCTTCTCAAATCGCGGAGAAATCCTATCTCCCTTGATTTATTACTCCTTACAAACGACACAATCACAACCTCTTTCTCGCGGCCCTGAAAACCATCCACCGTCTTTATCTCCAGCCCTTCCACACGGAGCATCTTTCTAATGAGCGCAACCTGGTCCACATAAGGCGATATAATTGCTATATCCTCTGGTCTTATACCCAGGCTTAACAACCGTTCTGCAATATCCTTAACCAATTTCGCTTCTCCACGGTTCTCTCTCGATGTAGACCCGCTTCTTACTCTTTCCCTGAACTCATCACTGCCACTTGTGTCAATAAACAAAAATGGTTTCTTACCTACGACAAAATTTAAGAAAGTTTGGTCAAAATACTCCGTAATTGGTGCTGCTGCTGCTGCTGGCATCGATTGCAATAAATCTGCCAGAGTTCGCTTCTTCACGCTTTCATCTGCTTTTAGCTTACCGTCATAAAACTCACCATTCGGAAATTCCGCTATCTCTTCGTTCATTCTATACTGCACGTCAAGCATAACCCTTATCCGGTCGCCGTGCAACGCCAAAAGCCGCTCGAATAGACTCCGGGTAAAACTCCTTCTTGCTGCTTCCTCGTTCAGAATCGTAGGCGGAAGCTGCTTGTGGTCGCCAGCCATGATAAACCGCTTCGCCTTGAGCACCGCGATCAAAGCAGAAGGTTCCGTGGACTGCGTTGCCTCGTCAATAACGGCAAAATCGAACTTTTCGCGTTTGAGTATCTCGGAACCCGCAGTGCTGTTCGTCGCACAAATTACTTCGGCATCCTCTATAACCCCTTTTATTGCGCGCTCTTCCAGTTCCCTCGCATCGCCGAATAACTTATCTACCTTGGGCTTCAAATCGAGCCATTTCCGCATACCCTCTATTTTTTTCCTCGATATCCCCCTTGTTGTTTTACCTTCACTTGCGAGTTCCATTATCGCTTCATCACTTAAGCCCCTTCTCCATCGCATTTCGGGCACAACAAACCCTTTCATACGTTCTTTTATCGCATAAGCGTGCTCTCTAAGCTCCTGCGCCTTTATATATTCCGGCGCGTTCAAAACCAGATAATCAAGGCTTCTTCGTCTTAAAGAAGGAATTACACGTGCCGGATGCCCTATTCTCACTACGTTCACGCCTATTCCGTCCAATCGTTCTACTAAGTTATCCACAGCCACATTGGAGTCCGCAGAGGCTAAAATCTTACAGCCACGCCTGACGAGTTGTGCTATAACTTCTACGCACGTTATCGTCTTACCCGTTCCCGGCGGTCCGTGTATAAGAAAGAAATCACGTGCCGCCAAACTCCTCAAAACCGCTTCTCGCTGGCTTTTGTTCAATTCAGCGTTTAAAAATTCTATTTCACTTATTTTCTCGAAATCGGGAGCCGTATTACCAAGCAGTTTATCCTTTCTCCACCTTGGCAGCCGTTTAAATTTCTTTAATGCCTCAATCATCCGCTGAAACGTGATGTCGTTTACAAAAAGGTCTATTCTGAGGTCTTTACGGAAAACAAATCCGGGCGGCGTTTCATCAAAAGCAACCGTGATAGAATACGCGGTCTTCTCGGCAACCGTCCCCGTAGGGTTGTCCTCATTCCACGCACCTGGTTTACTCACCAAAACGAGGTCTCCAACTTCTATTTCGCTATCCGGCAGTGTAGAATCAAAGCTTTGTTTCACAAACCTCACTAAGTGTTTTTCGCCCAATCCCAAGCCCTTGGATTTACCCTTCATTCGCAGAAAAGCTCTACCCTTCTCTTCCCTCTCACGTCCACTCAATCTTCTCATCTCCTCTTCGTGCAGTCTCATCTGTTCCTCGCGCTCCAACTCCACGAGTTCGGTGAAATGCCTTACGTATTCGTTCTCGTTCATCTTTTTGTCACATTCCAAATTTACCGCAGAGAACGCTGAATTCGCAGAGTAAATATGTGGGATTTGAATAAACCCCTCACTTCTCTGCGTTCTCTGTGAACTTTGCGGTTAATCTAACAATGTCAAGGTAAATTAAAAGCTATTTTTGAACAAGATAACAGAAATCCCTGATATACTCGTGTGAGTGCCAAGAATATAGGAGGGAAAATAAGAAGCCTGTTAGATAGTTTGTTTGAGAAAGAGAATGGAGGGGGTGCGAAAAGATGAGAGGAAGGAAAATCAAGGAGATAGGAGTTTCATCCAGAGGGATGTATATACACAATATTGCAGATATACCGAAGTTGTGCGAAATTGCGAGCCCGCCTTAAAAAGAAAACTTTTATTAAAATAATGTAAATAAGAGTAATTATGATGAAAAAACAAAATATAAAAGATGTATTGAAGATGACGAAGTACATACTTGTTTCTTTCGTATTGTTTGTGCCAGTTATCTTTGTGATACTTTCATTGGTGATAGCAGGTCTTGTACGATTTATACCCTCACTTATATTGAGATTGGAGTCAAAACCTTTCTCTATACTTCTCCTTGGATTGAGTATAGTACTTGCAACAGCACTCATCTTCATAAAGATTATAAGTCGGCTCAACTGGAATTTGATGATTCGGAAAGCATTTGTTGCTGGTTTGATCTCAGCAACTATCATAATAGCTGTAGTCATCACTGTAGGTTTCGCATATGACCATTCTCCTGTGGGTTATACCTTTGATGTTGCGGTTTCACAGGAAGGATATGTTTTTGTCGTAGACGGAACCAGGGGGATGAAAGTATTTGAGCTAAATTCAGATAGAACCCAAATGGAACTAATCTCTTTTCTGTTCCCACCTACGGGGCATTATTTTAGAAATAGAATTTTTAAACGCTGAATTGAACAAAAGCCAGCGAGAAGCGGTTTTGAGGAGTTTGGCGGCACGTG
>WJOV01000058.1 GCA_009618475.1 Methanosarcinales archaeon
GGAAGTTTACGAGGGATAAGGCTGATAAGAAGTTGTCCAAGTATTATATCTAAGGATTAAATTGTGGAGACACTAGTATGTCCACATACCGTCGCTTTACTTCACTCATCTATATTCTCAGTTGTTTTTCTTTAAGATATACCTTTCGTATTTGTAGGCTGAAGTAAAATTTGATTTAAGAGCACGGAGGATTGTAACGCCGTTTTCTATTTGCTTTGATTTTTTCTGAAGATAAACCGGAAAAAATCTTCCACCAGGTCCAGTGTCTCCGGAAGTATCACGAACACGGCATAAGCAACGACAATCAACGAAATCATTATGCCTATCCTCGCTATTACGTTGTGAGCGATGTCAAAACTTTGCAGTGGCAAGCCAAACCACTGCCCGAAATACGCAGCCGCAACAAACACGTTTCTGATTATGTTCAATCCATATATAACGGGCACAGAGACGAGAAAAGCTTTTAACTTTCTTCTCATTGCGGCGTTTACACCAAAAATCAATCCGATGAAAAGAACCATACTCTGTATCGCGGTGCAAGCTAAGATTATCTCTATCGGATTGTATGAGTCATGAAAAGAACTGCTGGTCGTGTAAATGCTGGATAGAGGCACCATATAAACGCCAACGTTGAAAAGATTTAGCACAATAGTCGTTATTTTAGCGGTGATGAAAATGAGTGAATCGCCGAGAAAGGTGATTTCAGAGAAAGGGAAGTAAAAGACAGCGGTTATGAGTGCAACTTTTGTTATCGTGAAAAACAAATCCTCGTTTTCACCCGGTCTTATCAAAAGAAGAGCCAAAAGGAGCGAAAAGGTAAGAAATACGAGAGCTAAGGAAGCATCAAAGTATTCCTCTTGAACGAAATAGTCGAAGGCTTCGAAATAGCAGTATCCGGCGATAAATAGCCAGCCTGAAGCACCCACCGCTCTTCTACGTAATAACAGCGCCAGAAGGAACAGAAGTATTGCAATAAACGGGAGTGCGGATTTTAAAATCATTTCGTTCTTCCTCTAATCCATACATTAACAAACAACACAAGTCTTTTTAATTTACTTATATAACTTGACATTGTCAGATTAACCGCGGAGTTCACGGAGAACGCAGAGGATGTAGGTTTAGGGGTTTAGGGTTTTACAACCTGATAACCCCTAACCCCCCTTATTTTCTCTGCGAACTCAGCGTTCTCTGCGGTAAATTTAATATGTGACAAAGTCAAGATAAGTTATCCAAGTAAATTATTAGATAATATAGTAATTAAATATAAAAGGAGAGAATAATAAAAACATTGCATTGCGCCGGTAGTGTAGCTTGGTATCACAGAGGCTTGCCAACCAGTCAACCTTTGTTTCTTCAAAAGAAAGAAACGTTGACGAAAGAAAGAACGTTTATAATAAAAAGGGGGAGGGCAAAAAGCCTCTAACCCGGGTCCAAATCCCGGCCGGCGCATTTTGGTGATGAAGTACGAAAGCAACGAGAAAAAAAGATTACGGTTTTTTAAAAGACACTGATTCACACGGATTTATTTCTTGTCCCTCCTATGGCGTTTCACAATCACAGACCTGCCAAAGTGGGAACAATAAAGTGTAGAAAATTCTAATTGAGTAAAAACTTTTCATCCGTGTTAATCTGCGTTAATCCGTGTCTATAAATCACTAGAAATATTTGCAATCAGAAACGCCATTTGGCATAACTATTTTTGTCCAGTTCCCGTTCGGGCTGGTGCCGTTTATCGCAGGGTAAACGCGAACCACGATATTCATCTCCTCATCAGGGTCAAATATTCCGGGGTTTATTAAATCCCGCGTGACGTTCACAACCGTCCATTCGTTATCCTGCAATGCACTGCTATCAGTATCATTGTAAGGTATCCATCTGTGTATGGTGATATTCTCTGCTGCTGCGACAGAGTAGTTATGATAATAGACGAAGACGTCAATATGCTCGAACTCGGAAGCCAATATTTTCGTTGCGCCGGTGTTGTTGACAGAAACATTTATATTGCTTCCTGGGCCTGGGTTTGAGGGTGTTACAGAAACAGTTCCTATTTCTATTTCCGTTTTGAGCTTCGCATTATCTATTTCATTGATTTTCTTAAGCGAGTTGGATAACGTATCCATGGTAAACAGAGCGCCGGTTAGGAACAGGTAAGAAGAGGTACTAATTATTACGACCATCGCGATAGTAGCGAATATAGTTCCGAATCCCATTTTTCTTCCCCCGGTTTATAACCACAGATTACACAGATTACACAGATTTTTTGGTAACGCTTTTTGCTTGCAAAAAGGTTTAATCTCGTGGTTTTTAGATTGAGAACTTATCTTCATCTGATATTCCGTTATACACGATAATTTTAACGTAATAGTCGCCTGCGGTGATGTTTGTAGAGGTGTTTATAGTTATATTTAGCGTTTCTCCAATGTCCCATCTTCCGTCACCATCGTCATTTTCAATAGAATAATTCCAGCTTGGAATGAGTGACCGGGATGAATCAAAAGGAATGCGTTGAAACTCGTTTATTTCACCGAAGAAGACGTCAGAGCTTTCTATCTGTGGTATTTCCGAGGACCCCGTATTTTTCACCCATACGTATTCATACGAAGTTTTATTCGCTTCTGCGATAATATCAATGGAAGTTTCAATCCGGTCGCCGAGTTTTTCACTGGTTGAGACGACGGACGAAGTAGCACGATGCATAGCCGGATAGAGTGCACTAACGAGCATGCCTGCACATATCACGCAAGCAATAGTTATTATCGCAGTGGTAATCGCAGCTTCACTCATTTTTTAGTTCTTCTTTCCTTTCCCGGTCTCGGTCTTGGGATTGTGACCTGAAAATTGGGGTTTACTCTGGATTGACGCGTGTTTACCGTCTGTATTTTTTAAATTTAAAGGTAAAGGGCTGTGGCTGTTGCACAGTTCCTTAAGAAGCGCAAACAGTTCCTGGTGCTCACCGTTGAGAATCCTGTCTAATTCGCACAGCGCGGTAACGCAGTGCTTCGTTTCTACGTGCCCTTTCTCCGGGTTCAGAATGGCGTCCGGGAGTTCCGCGACTTGTAAAATTGTATCCTTCATCTCGCGTGATACACGTCCGGTCAGTTCATACAATTCCACTATTTGATTTAACTTCGCCATTCCGATGAGATTGACCGCGGTGTCCGCCCATTGTATAAGTTGTGCAAGCGTAACCGTGTCAACTATTTCATTTTCGATTCCGGCTCCGACTCCCATTCCCATTCCACTCAGCTCTGATTCTGATTCTGATTCCAGTGCTGCCGTCGGATTGTGCTTTAGCGGTTTTCCTGGCTGCAATTGTGTTTCTATTTCTGCCAACTTCTCAATGGCACCTTCCAAATTTTGCAGCTTCTCTACCTCTACACTTCCCAGTTCCTTTAATTCCTGCACGCTATCCTCCAATTTTTTTAGCTTCTCTCCATCTATTCCCATTTCCTTTAATTGTTCCATAGCTTCCTCCATATTTTTTATTCGCTCTTCTTCTATTCCATCACCTCCGCCCATTTCCTTTAAATGTTCCAGAGCCTCTTCCAAATTCTTTATTCGCTCTTCTTCTACCTCATTACCGCCGTCCATTTCCTTTAATTTTTCCAGAGCATTTTCCATATTTCCCAGTCGCTCTTCGTCAACGCCACCAAGTCCTCTCCGGAACTGTTCGAGATAAGCAAACGGGTTTTCGGCGCTGTTCATCGTCTCTCGTAAGTCAACGAGCACTTTCTTTATCTCGCTCTTCACCAGTTTCACTTCGCCTTCCAGTGCGCTTATACGCTCTATCAGTTCCATTTTACACTTTCTTTCCTAATCATCACCACGTTGCGTACGTGGAAAAAATAAAAAATGGGTGAGGGTAAAAAAACAAACCCTCTATTTTTTTTCGGTTTGCGTTTTAGTGCAGTTTACATCGACATGACTTTGTAGACCGATGCCGGCACTGTTTTACTTACTGCAAGTGTCGTGCCCTCTGGTGGTTTCACCTCTATCGTGAAACTCGCATGTGGGTTCAAATCCACCACATTAACTAACAGTTGTCCCTTTTCGCCTCTTTCCAAAAGGTTGTCACCATCGTCGCCACCAACGAATGTAAATGCCCACTCATTTTCCTCAGTAGGCATGGTACCATTCTCGCAATGAGTCCAATTCTTCGTCATCAGGACGTGCCCCGCCTCGACAGTATACGACATTACGGTTTCGTTTAAGTCCACTGGATTTTGCCCTGCCGTAAGCCGTACATAGAACGTTACATTGCCCAGTTGACCAGCGGCTGTCTCGTTAGTTCCATATCCGATTATGTCACCCGCGAGTTCAACAGAAGAGGTAGCATGCTTAATGCCTGTATGGATGGTAGATTTGGCTGTTTGCGTGGTGAAGAAACCAGCATTCAGGACTACGTATGAGAACACCGCAGCAACCACGACGAACGCGGTCAGCACGATTGCAGCTTCCAACCCGGTGAACGCTCGCTTATCTTTTCTTATAGATTTTCTTTTTCCGCTCATTTTTTCTTCTTTTTCGCTAATGCAAAATTACCGTTTCGTCTATTTGTCCGGGTGCAGATCTCGGTATCGTGATTACAGCTCCGATTGATGGCTTCAATTCAATTGTGAACGGTTTGTTTGCTGTTACACCGTAGTCAGGTAGTGTAATGAGAACAATTACTTTCTCACCTGCCTCTAACATACGGTTATGCACTGCTCCGGGTGTGTCCGCCGTGGAATAGGTCCAGTTGCCCATTGACATGTTGCCCTTTGCCACATAACTCTCATTATAATCCGTTGAGCTGATGGTATATTTGCCTTGAGTTGAATTATAATGGCCCGCGTTAGTAAGGTTCAATCCTCCTACGTGTACGTCTCGGTCAGTGTATGAGATTGCGAGCTTGTCCAGGTCCATTGGCATCTGTCCGGCAGTCAGTGTCAGGTATATTGTTATGGCTGTTAGGTAGGTGCCGTCAAGGTGGTTATCGCTGTCGTTATAATATGTTCCATTATTGCCATCCTGGTTCTTAGCGGTGGTGTTATACTTCCATCCATGCCCGATGATATCACCAGCGGGTTCGAATGACGAAGTCACCTGCTCAATGCCAGTATGCACGACTTCCTCTGACTTCTGCGAGGTAAAGAACCCTGCGTTCAGCACGACGTAACTGAAAACCGCGGCTACCACGACGAACGCGGTCAGCACGATTGCAGCTTCCAAACCCGTGAATCCCCTTTTGTCTT
>WJOV01000030.1 GCA_009618475.1 Methanosarcinales archaeon
AGTTGAATGAAAACGGTGTGCCGTACGCTTCTCATGTTTGCTGGATGTGGGCGAAGTCTGGAGGTGGAGGCATGAATGGTATGGTTAAAGGCAACGACCCTATGCACAATGTTACATACGTTTACAGTGAATACGGCATAAGCTTCCCGTATTACTACACCAACATAACAGAATTCTGCACGCTTTCGTGCCATAAACCAAGAATCAATCCAAATCCACCAGAAACAATTCCGCCAGTTTTTCAGGAAACCGCCCATGCCGCTTACAGGCTTTCATGTTACCACTGCCATAACAGCAGCAGCACCGACTACTATAAGAACGCAACCTTTAACAAGCCCAAAGACGATTGGGACACACCAAAGTGGGGGCATTCGGGAAAGCATGATTCTATAGACGATGAAGTTCTGGGAGAAAAATTATTTTTGAATGCAGAAACATGCATAGCATGCAAAAGAGATGGAGCAGACTTTAAAGGTGGACGATACATAACATACACAGAACCGAACAACACGATATATGATAAGAATTTAAATCCAATCTAATTCTTTTTGCTGGACAAAATCTTTTTTTAGTATCGAAACTTTTCCCCGCCATTCAGGGACTATTTACTGGTGCGATGGCAAAGGTATTGGATTTCTTATTGACTTTTGATGGATTTGACTACTCCAAGAGGGAGATTGCGAGAAATATTCTACGATAGATTATGAGACGTTTTATAACCTTTGGGAAAAGCTTGAATAATACATAATTTGTAATTTAATTGTTATAAACCTTATAGCGTTCAATGTTTGATTGTCATGTTTTTTATATCAAGCCGAACATAACAATTAATGTGACACACATAAAATGGCAACCACACCGCCGCAGACAATGACCATGCAGGTCTCGGGAAAAATAGGCCTGGCTTTTGCTTTACTAACGGCAATACTTCTACTCAGCATCTCACTCTATTCATTAATAGTGGACGTGATTTTAAAATTCAATTTATACGGCATCCTGATTGATTTAATCTTCTTAGTAATCGGTATCTTTTTAGGTTATTTCTCCATCCGCGTGTATAAGAAATCGGTGTATTACGAAAGTCTGGTGAATTCCGCGTTTGACGAGGGTGTATATACGCGATTGGAGCCGGTGCTAAGGAAAATTGCCGAGACGAGTGTCGAAATGGAAGACTTAGAGAGTCGCTTAAACAGAATTGACCGGAAGGTGCAAACGGTAATAGACGAGCAGGTGAAAGCGGAACCACACTCGGAAGTAGAAAAAATGCTCGTTCCCGGAACTTCTATGGGATTCGTAGTAAAGACCATCTTCTTAACCATACCATTCATGCCTCCACCTCCAGACTTCGCCCACATCCAGCAAACATGAGAAGCGTACGGCACACCGTTTTCATTCAACTCTGTATGATTTGCCGCCTGCCACACATCAGAATGGCAATCTTCACACTTTATCTGATTTATAGCTTTGAACTCGTGCTTTGCACCACTATCGCTTTTCGATATGGTTGTTGTGTTTGGACCAGCGATTTCATGGATTGTAAATTCTATGTTCATGTGGTCAAATTCCAAAGTGAAATTAAAATACTCTGGTCTCATAAACTCAAACTTAATCGAATAGTTCGTATGACATGCCAAGCAAGCTTCGTTCTCGCCAACCGAAAGATTGCAATCCAAAGCCAGCACCACAAGCGGTCTATGTGCAGAGGCTTTACTTCCGTAACCCGATTCGTTAAAAGCCGTAGCTTGCGTTGCATATCCTCCTTCACCATGACAGTCAAGACATCGAGGCGTGTAAGCAGCGTGAGCTTGATCTCCTATCTGGTATCCACTCTGAGTGCGAGCTGCAAAAACTATTCCCGTTCCGCCAAATCTATGACAGCCTTCACAGTCAAAATCCGAGTGGATGGATGAATTGCTCAACTGTTTTTGTATTTCGCTATGACAGCCCGTGCAATTAATGTCGTTAGCATCTGAGGACATATCAATTAATGTATGCGTTCCCGGGAACAGCGAAAGGACATTCGTGACCATACAGATACCTAATGCGAGCGCGAGTAAGAACAACAGTATAATCATTCTCTTTCTCATCTTTTATTTCTCCTCCTTATAGGTTTTATAATCGCTTGAATACATATTTTCAATATCCCAGAAAGAGGAAGAGGCAGAATAGGTATTGTTTACGATAATCGTGGCTTCTGTGCTCACATTGAAGTTGATTTTTACCTTCACCGGCGTGTGGCAAGCGATGCAACTCTCACTGCTGTTCCATAGGATGCCGCTGTCGGCAGATTGGTTAACAAAAGGATGGTGTGAAGCGTTTACACCCGTGTCACTGCTGCCTAAGTTACTGAGCCCAAATCCTCCAGCCACGGGTGCGGTAAAAGGATTAGAAGAATTGAAGTGGCAGCAATCACAAGATATGATTGTGCTGGCATGAACTTCTTTACCCGGCGTTGACCCTGCACCCTCTCCATCTGCGTACGTATAACCGGTCATATTTACACGATGACACGTGGCACAAGCGTCATTCCCATCGCCCAAGCTCAGATGCGCACCCGAGAACTCCTCACATATATCTGCATGACACTTGCCACAGGGAATCCCCACACCCAATTCATACCAGGTATGCTGTCCGCCGAACAATGATACCGAATGCGAGAGAGCTACTATAATTGCGGATGCAAGAGCAATAAACAAAAGCAGCTTCTTAATGTTCATTTCACCTCTTCTTCGCCTCCCTTAATGTCAATATCACATACCCCAGGATACAAATAACGCACAGCGCATAACCATACACGCGTATCACAGAGAATACGTTCTTAATGAACGTATATTCCAGACCATATTTACCATAACGCATTTCGCGTGTCTCGAGTATGAAATAATTGCCCACGTCTTTTAGAACGACAGGCTCTCCTCCAACCTGTATGGCTTTACCCATGATTTCACTTTCACGCACTACCCAGGGGTCTGTTCTTTCCCTTGCATCCCCGCTTGTTCTTACTCTGCCATCCATTGCGGCAACTACACGGTGCGTGACGGGGAGCATATATTCCGGGCGTTCGAACATGATTATGTCGCCCTCATTGGGCGTGGTGGCTATTTTCTGCATGGCAACGAGGTCGCCTTTTTTGAACGTAGGTTGCATGCTATCCGAGGTAACAGCGGTAAGGAAAACGAGTTTAAAAAGAAGCACGAGTATGACAATGAGGAACATGGAAAAGGGGAGAGCCGAGCGGAGAACGGAGGGTTTGCCAACGCTGGAAATTGCTTTGTATTCGGTCATCTTTTCTTTCACTCTGTTGTTCCGTGAACGCTTGCTGTATCCTTTTTTAAAACGATTATACAATCGCAGTGGCGAGTCAGAACCCTTTACCGCGGTCAAATAAAAGATGAAAAAAATAGCGGCTATGAATGTGCTAACCGCAACAGTTGCTAATATCGCTTCTATAAAAGGTTGCATTGTATTTAACCTCCTTTTCCCTATAAATAGAAGTGTATTATCTTCTATAAAGTTTTCTAAGAAGCGTTAAAATATAAAAAAGGAAGAAAAAAGGGGAAAAAATTAACCCCCTAAACCACTTTACAGGTTCGCTGCTACTACTCGTCCCATACAGTAACGGGCGGCGGGAAGTAACTCGTATTGGCACCTCCACTCGCATTTCCATACGACGTTATGTTGACAGTGCCGTTAACAGCCCAGCCGCTGACATTGAAGTGCGTTCTGTTCGTTACGAAGTATCCTCCTCCCGGCGTGTATGTCGCATCGAATTCTAAGCTGTATGCGTGCGTCCAGTTTATCTTCACCGGAACGTGCGTGTGGCATCCGATACAGGCTTCATTCGCTCCTTCCATGTGCGTATTGTTTATCGCATCGAGCACGAAAGTCTTGTGCGCCGCCTTTGTACCATCATCATAAGCGCGGGGAGTCAACCCAAAACCGCCTGCTGTGAGGTCATACGGTCCATGACACTTACTACACTCCCCCACATATTCACGATCCGACCAATGAATAGTACCCCCATCGCCCGTATCACTTTTTACAATGAGTTCATTACCATCGTCTTTTTGCTCTATTTGTATGCCCGGATGCCACAATTCTCGCTCTATCGCTCCTTTTGGACCTTCCACCTTCACCGTTCTTACGTTTACGCTGACGTTCACGCCTTCAGGGATTGGAATACTGAAGCTAATTCCCTCCGCCGCCTCCTCCTCCTTCTCCTTCTCCATCGTCATCTTACCTCCGTCTTTGTTTTTTATTTTTTGAGAGTGAAATAAACAAAGCTTCTTTCCTATTATAAATACTCCTAATATTTTATAACCACAGATTACACGGATTTCCACGAGAAATTGTGAAGATAGAAGAAGGCAGAAATTACTTAGATTTTAAAAAATTCAAAAATTCAGGCAATCTCTGAGTTTTCGGCAATCTTAGCAATCCGTTTTCTGTTTTCTATTCTCTGATTTCTGGTCTCGTGTCTATCTCGTGAAATCTCGTGGTTTTTTATATTTTTAGATTGAGTTAACCAATCCGCAGTATTAACGTCACCCACATCGTGATAATCATCATCCATGTGGGTATCTGAATAGCAACAATCCATTTCAGAGTTGAGTCCATTCTGCTTGTAAGTCGAAAGTCCATCTCTGCTATTCGCTTGTTCGTTTCATCCATCCTACCATCCAGCTTATCTATCCTACTGTTCGTCTCGTCAAGCCTTCTGTTCGTCTCGTCAAACATTCTGTTCGTCTCTTCTCTCGCTTCGTCAAGCCTTCTGTTCGTCTCGCCAAACCTTATATTCATATCTTCTCTCGCTTCGTCAAGCCTTCTGTTCGTCTCTTCCTTCGCTTCGTCAAACCTTATATTCATATCTTCTCTCGCTTCGTCAAGCCTTCTGTTCGTTACGAAGTATCCTTATCTCGCCATGAATCATATCAAATATGCGGTCATGCTCGCTTACTGTTCCTTCTACTTTACTCACCCGCTCTTCTATTGATACAGCCATGTTAATATATCGCTCTTCAAAGTATAAAACTAATATCTATTCTATTTCTTCCATTTCCACTCACCTTTAAGGTGTAAATGGTATTTCAATATTTAAATACTTTGCAGTGACTCGGAGTCACTATCTTCAGCAAGTCTAAGTATTTCCCTTTTTAAACTTCTTCTTCGCCTTCCTTCTTCC
>WJOV01000028.1 GCA_009618475.1 Methanosarcinales archaeon
AATTGGGGATAACGCCATTCCTGTATTCTGGTAAGTCACCTGTGAATACAATTCAATGGGCGATAGGCCAGGAGTTAGCATTGCTGGTTAAAGACCCGTGGAAGGTTGCGCTAACAACAGACCATCCAAATGCGGGACCGTTCATTGGGTATCCAATCATTATCTCGATGCTGATGAGCAAGAAGAGACGGGAAGAGTCCGCGGCAGATATGCACTCTGTGATATACAAAAGAGCAGCGCTGCCTTCAATAGACCGTGAGTATGATTTAAATGAGATAGCGATAATAACAAGAGGAATGACTGCGAGGACTCTGGGGTTAGACGAGCATGGAAAGGGGCATCTCGGCGTGGGTGCCGACGGTGACGTTGCGATTTATGATATGTCGCCGGAGGAACGCGATGCGGGGAAAATCCAAAAAGCGTTCTTGAACACAAAATACACGATAAAAGGTGGTGAAGTGGTGGTGAAAGATGGAGAAGTGGTAGCGACACCTGCGGGAAAGACATATTTTGTAACGCCGGAATGTGATGATACGCTGACAGAAGAGATGTTAAAGAAGCTGAAGGACAAGTTCGAGCATTACTACTCGGTGACCTTCAATAATTATCCAGTGCAAGATGCTTACGTGCCGAATCCATACGAGATAAAAGCGCCAATGCGTGGCTAACTAAGGGAGGAGTAGAAAAAAATGCAGACGATAAGATTAAAGTTGAAGGAAGAAGTTATGAGTGGAAATGCAAGAATACCCGTTGAGGTGGATTCATTGACTCCGGATAAACTCGTTGGAAAGAATGAAGCGGAGATAAAAGCGGTGAAGGTCTGGTGGGGCAACAAGGAAGAGAATACGGGCGAGCTGTTTGACGTGAGCGTAGAAGGAAGTGCCGGGAGCGCGGAAGAAGTGAAGATAGTGATGGAAGGCGATTTGTCGAGGGTGAAGCACATAGGCGATGGTATGAAAGCAGGCGAGATAGAGGCAATTGGTGACGTGGACATGCACTGCGGTGCGATGATGACCGGGGGTAAAATAACGGTAAAGGGAAATGCGGATTGCTGGGCAGGTCGCGAAATGAAAGGTGGAGAACTGATTATAGAAGGTGATGCAGGGGCTAACCTCTGTGCGATGTATAGAGGCGAGATGACGGGTATGACAGGCGGTAAAGTGACTGTGGGCGGAAATGCCGGTGAGTGCGTTGGACAATACATGGCTGGTGGCGAGATATTGATAAAAGGGAATGCGGAACTTCTCGCAGGATTGAACCTGCATGGCGGAAAGATAACGATAGAAGGAGATGCTGTGATGCCCGGAGCGGATATGACGAGTGGCGAGATAACGGTGAAGGGAAAGGTGCAGGATATGATGCCTTCGTTTAAGTTCGCGGGGGCGGCAACAGTAGAAGGCGAAGAATACAAGAAATACATCGGCGACCTCGCAATGACGGAGAAGAAGGCAAAAGGTGTGCTTTACGTGAAGTACGCGAGTTAAGTTAAGCATACCAATTTTTTTTTATTTTTTATTTTATTATCGTATCAACCGTCCAAATAAGCTGCTCAGCCCTCTTCTACGCTGTTTAGCCATCATCTCTTCCCACTCTTCCACCGCTTTTTTATCTCTGTCACCTGTATAACCTGCTTCTGATTTTTTCTTCAATCCTTCCAACTCGCCGTAATCTAACCACGCTCCGTTACAGACGAGACAGACGTCTATTTCTACATCTTCCGCATATTCCAGGTCCATCAATCCGCCGCAACGCGGGCATACCAGTTTACTTTCACTTTGCGTGCCTATCCGCTTTGTCAGGTAATTGGCAAGTTTTCTGTCGCCAAGTATTTTTTTGAGTTCGTTATTGTCAAACCATATTCCCAGACATTTGGGACAGACGTCGATGATAACATTGGGTCCTAATACGTCCACTTCCTCCTTCTTCATCTCCACCCAGCATCTTGGGCACTCTATGGTTTTTTCCATTTGTTTCTTACTAATGAATACATATTTAGAAACTATAAACATATCTTTTTAAATTTGTCGGTTATCGTTATCGAATATCGGGAGTTTATGAGGAGTGAAGATATGGTAGGTAAAGGAAGCAATGGGGATGTTTGAATCCGGTGAGCGGCTGCCGCCATAAGGCGCGGACTCCGCGGAATTTGGCTTTTTGTCATGCTATACAAATACCATTTTCCTATTGAACCTGGATAAATAAGCATGGATAAACCAACCAACTGTGAGAATGAACAACAAAACACAATTTTATTGGCTTTGATAATGTTCTAATGGTTAGATGACCGAAAAGATTATATATACCCAACCTTTACCTAATCATGGTGATAAAAATGGCTGAACTACCAATAGCACCTATAACCAAGATAATTAGGAACGCAGGAGCAGAGAGAGTAAGCGAAGATGCAAGTATGGCATTGATGAAGGAAATAGAAAAATACGGCGAAAAGGTGGCAAGGAAAGCCGTAAGCCTTGCTAAACATGCCAAAAGGAAGACAGTGAAAGCAGAAGACATTCAGGAAGCGATAGAATAAAAAAGTTAGATAAAGGGGGAATAGGGTATATACAAACTAACCCCTTTTTTATTTTTTGCTATAGCCAACGTAGCGTTACACCCAAGAGACTCCTTTAATACTTATTTAAAATTTAGCATTCTTTCAATTCCCGAATGTCTTTTCACAGCTTATTTCATAGTTGCTTTTTACCTTCATCGCTTTTTCAGGTAAGATGGTCAACGTTTTTTCACCATTTGTATATTTTGCATAGCCATTTAAATCCCAACGCTCCAAACGAGTATATTCCTTCTCTATCGGGACTTCAAAGCGGATATAACTTTCACCATACTTCGGTAACTGTTGTCCAACGGTGATGTACTTCCAGACTGAACCGCAAAGAGGGATATTTACTGTCTTCTCCACGAACCGGCTTTGTTATATTCAAGAAGCGATTGATTGTTAGCATGTCAATCTTACCTAAGGTTCTAACTTTTGATTCTAACTGGCTACTGCGGTTTTTTATCCCGGCTCGGTATAATGTATTAAGAGGAGGAGACAGGAAAATGAAAAGAAAAACAATAGAGATACAGGATTTTTGTAACGGTGCGAAAAGCATAGCTGAGATGGTAGCACAACTCGGAGAGAATGCGAAGCGGTTAAAACAGATGGAGAAGGACAGTTGGAGATTACGCTATCGTGTTGCTGCGGGGTTCGCGTTTATGGAAAAGAAATAAGAGATACTATAATAGCAGGTCACCATAAACGAAACGGTTAAACAATCTCTACGAGCTGGATATCAAAAGTCAGATCTTTCCCAGCCAAAGGATGGTTGGCATCTACCGTCACGCTCGATTCGGAGACTTCGGTCACCGTGACTACAATTGTTTGACCATCCGGTTGACGGTTTTGTAACTGCTGACCGACCGCGGGATTCAAGTCCGCGGGCAATTGGTTTCGATCTACCACCATTACCATTTCCTCACGGCGTGTGCCATACGCTTCATCCGTCGGGATTTTGATGGTTTTCGATTCGTCCGGATTCATCCCGAGCACCGCTTGTTCAAAGCCCGGTATTATCTGACCCTCGCCTATTGTAAATTGCAGCGGGTCGCAGTCAACGGAAGTATCAAATACCGTGCCATCCTCCAATTTGCCCGTATAGTGAACTTTAACGGTATCACCATGTTTTGCCTGTGCCATTCTTATGACCCTCCTTTTGTTTTCTCAATCATTTTTTACTTCCTGGCTCTTAGATAGATGCGTGTATATAAATATCTTGCGTATTTTTTGTTTGCAATGTATAAAGTTTCCTCATTATGCACAGTAATTGTTGAGACATAAACTAAGGGTAGTCTAAGCTTATTGTCAAGTAGAGCATATACCACATCCCCCTGGCTTTTTCACTGCCTGTTACTAACCAGACCGGATGCACGGTTCAGTTCCGAAGGTTGGATTTTCAACAACTGGATAGTACGAACTTTGCTCGGTCATGGATAAAAAGAAGGCGTTACTGTTTGCTAACTAAGGTATTTAAATAACTACCAAAAACATTACTCTTAATGTAAAATCAATGTTATATGATTATACTATGCAACTATGTAAAAAGAAGGGTTTAATAGTTTCTCGACAATTTGAAATTATGATGGAAGAACAAATAAACAAAGAAGGTGTTCAAAAATGATGCTACTACATGAATTAAAAACAACACTAAAAAAAGACGAAAGGCTTGTCTCAGATGATAAACTGCTCAAAAACAGGATCGTTGAATTGGCTTTAAAATTAGATAAGGATTTAATTAAACTCTTGTTAAGCAACAAAAGAATCAAAGACCATTTCTTCACAGAAGTCGATAAGATATTGGTGTTTGATAAAGAGAAATTCATGAAGTTTGTAGATAATAAGGAATTCCTGCCGGACTCTTATACCTCATTCAAAAATAAAATTGGCTTAACTGCTGATAAAAAATACATTGCCAAAAGTAAAGAAGTTGTTTTATCATGGCCATATAAGGATTGTATTTTAGAAGGCGGGCAGGAAAAAGAGGATGAGAAAAGAAAAGAGATTTTTCATAATGAGATACTTGCCTCTGATGAAATTGACAGGCTGTTAGAACCAAAAGTATTTACGAATTTTAAGAGGATTTCTGCAAAAGGAGAGCAGGGGGTTTCTGAAATAAAGCCAACGGATAATTTAATCATAAAAGGAAATAATCTTTTAGCCCTGCATTCTTTAAAGAAAAGATTTGCAGGGAAGGTTAAATTGATTTATATTGATCCTCCGTATAACACGGGTAATGATGAATTTGGATACAATGACAGTTTTAACCATTCCACTTGGCTAACTTTTATGACGAACCGTGTTGAAATAGCTAAAAAACTTTTAGATGAAACAGGTATTTTTGCTACACAAAGTAGTTTTCATGAGTATGCTTATTTGAAAGTTATGTTAGATGACCTATTTCATAAAGAAAATCATCTTTGTACTTTCAATATTCTAGTTAGACATCCTGATAGAGTTTTAACGGGAGATAAAGAATTTAATGATGTGATTGAATATATTTTGTTTTATCGTGTATCGCCAGATACTAAATTTCCTGTAACTACTCACCCCCCACCGCAAAATTTATTATTAATGAAATTATATCCAATATCGCAATGGTTGTAAATAAAACATTTCGTTT
>WJOV01000027.1 GCA_009618475.1 Methanosarcinales archaeon
ATTTACACATGCTGCCCATAGATACCATTGGAACGCCAAAATTCTATCCGAAACTTACGAGGAAAATGAGCGCTATAAAGCGTCCAAATTTGATCTATCCCGTAAATCAAGACATAGCCGTGCATATATGCCCTGATAAAGAAGATGCGAGGGACTATTACATTCCCATTGAGCCTGTTGTTTTCACTAACATTGATGAGTTGCTTGAAGAGGTGGAGAAAAGAATAGCGGTACTGGTGGATAAATACGAGGAGCCGGAAAACGAGGAGCAGAGAAGGGTCATTCTTGAGAGCTGCATAGATGAGGTGTGCGAAATAAAAACAGAGCTTAATGGCGGTAATAGTAAAGGGACTGGAAAGACTAACGTCCAGAAGTATATATCCAAATTCTGGGGTGGTGGTGGTGGTGAAAAAATATCCGTAACGCCTTTCGAGCTTAAGGCGATAAAATACCTTATGATATGGGATAAAGTGGGATTAGGCGTTTTGGAGCCTTTTATGAATGACCCGAACATCGAGGATATATCCTGCTCCGGGTTAGGGTACATATTCATAGAGCATAAGATATTCGAGTCGTTGAAATCACCGGTAAAGTTTGAAAGTATGGAGGACTTAGACGCATTCGTCATAAAACTGTCTGAGAAGATAGGAAAACCCATTTCTTACTTCAATCCGATTATGGATGCCGTTCTGCCTGACGGTTCACGTATAAACATAATACTTGGAGAAGACATATCGAAGAAAGGGTCGAATTTTACTATACGGAAATTCGCCGAAACGCCTATCAGCGTCCTTCAACTGATAGAATTTGGCACTATTGATTACATAATGGCAGCGTATTTCTGGCTCGCTATTCGTGAAGGGCTGAATTGTTTCATCGCAGGAGAGACAGCATCAGGAAAAACAACCACAATGAACGCTATAACTACTTTCATCCCTCCCAGGGCGAAGATAGTGTCCATAGAGGAAACCCCGGAGCTACAGGTTCCACATCACAACTGGATAAGAGAAGTTACAAGACCCGTGCAGGGTAAGGGAGAAGGAGAAGGTTCGAGAGTAGAAATGTTCGACCTGCTGAAGGCTGCCTTGAGACAGCGCCCGAACGAGATAATCGTGGGTGAGATACGCGGAGCGGAGGGGCTGATAGTATTCCAGGGAATGCAGACCGGACATCCCGCCATGTCCACGTTCCACGCCGCAAACGTCGAGAAACTCATTCAAAGGATAACTGGATCCCCCATAAATGTCCCAAAGACCTATCTGGACAACTTGAATTTCGTTATCATGCAAAATGCAGTGAGAGGTCCCGAAGGTAGAATGATGAGAAGAGTAACGAGCGTAAGTGAACTATTAGGATATGACTCTTATACCGAATCTTTCTCTACTATCGAAGTTTTCAGGTGGAATCCGGAAAATGACACCTTTGAATTCACCGGAAACCTGAATTCGTATCTGCTGGAGCAAGTAATAGCAGTGAAAAAAGGAATTCCCGCAGGTAAAGTGCGAAGGATATATAAGGAACTGGAGAAGCGAGCGAGGATACTGAAGAAAATACACGATTCCGGAGTTACGGGCTTCTACGAGCTCTTCGCCGTAATATCCAAGATGGAAGGAGAGGGAGTGTTGTAAAATGGAAACTGCAAAGCTCAAATCGAAAAAAAAGAAAATAAATATGGATATTGCGGGTCAAATAAAAGAGGAGCAGGCAATTATGCTTGACCTTCTTAGCTTACTCACCTATATGTCATCCATTGCAACATCGAATGTAAGCAGGGATAAGATCTTCGAGCTTGCGGCTGAACAAGAGGAATTACGGCTAAATCAGTGAAAAAAATACATCAGTTAGCGTCGAATTACGGCTATAATTATGCGAGGGCGAGCAAATTGATTGCGGAAGAGGCGCATCATCCTGCTCTCCGCGACTTCCTTATCAGGCTCTCGAACGCATTAGGGCTGGGAGAGGAGGAAGAGAAATTCTTCCGTGGCGAAACGGAAAGAATGGTAGAAGTGTACACAAATAAATATCTGAGCGACGTAGAAACACTGAAGAAGTGGACGGATGGATATGCTGCGCTGCTCGTCTCGGTAATACTGGTCATTTCCGTATTCCTCATAAGCACCATGCTGTTCAACATGGGCGATACGTTTACCATGTCGGTTTTAGCAGGCGTTTTATTTTCCTTCGTTTGTTTTTTCGGTGTTTATGTGCTATACAGGTCAGCACCTTACGAGGTAACGGGGCATTCACTGGAAATAAAATCAAAGGAGCAGGAATTGGCGAGAAAGATATGCATGATTATTCTGCCCACGACCCTTATTACATCGCTTATTTTAGTAGTGATAGGCGTGGCACACTGGGTTATATTTCTTGTGGTCGCAGCTTTGTTTGCACCGGTAGGCGTGGTTGGAATGATAAACGAAAAGAAGATAGAACAAAAGGACTATGATATATCAACATTTTTAAAGAGCCTTGGTACTACTGCTGGAACCGTGGGGGCTACGCTTGCCGTGGCACTGGAGCATCTCGATAAGAAATCCCTTGCTTCGTTAGAAAATAACGCGTTGACGCTGCAGAAACGATTAATTAACGGAATAAATCCGAAGGTATGCTGGCGTTATTTCATAGGAGAAACGGGGTCCGAATTAATAAACAAATTTACAACCGTGTTCTTAGATGCGGTAAGCCTCGGAGGCAATCAAACAAAGATAGGCAAAATAGTTGCTAAATCTTCACTGGGAATAGCCATTTTAAGAACGAAAAGAAAGCTTGTATCCACGGGTTTCATGAATCTTGTAATACCGCTGCATGGGGCGATGTGCGGCGTTCTCATGTTCATATACCGGATAATGTTTACGTTCAGTAATTCAGTAGCAGAGATGATGGCGGAGCATTCAACAGAGGTCGGAGGAGCATCGACGGGAAGTATGCCGATGGGCATGGGGTTCTTTAATATCGGCAACGTCGGTGACCTCGATTACCTCGGAAATTACGTGACTATTATTATCCTCGTACTAACGGTTGCCAACGTGTTTGCGACGAAGTTCGCAACCGGTGGTAGCAATTACACGCTATTCTTCTACGCTTCTATTTTATTCGCCGTCTCCGCTGTCGTTTTGTTCGCAATCCCAATAATGGCCGATAGCATTTTCGGAATGCAAATGGGTGCTGGTGGATAAGAAAAAGAAAGAAAGAAAGAAAAGGAGGAACGTAAAATGGAAGATTTAAAAAAGAATGGGGATGTGAGTAAGGAGCAGGATATTGGACTTCCATCTTCGGATCCGGAAGAGAAAAAGGAAAAGGAAAAGGGCGAAGGGACAGGTATGGAAGCCAATACAGAAGGTGCAGAAACATTCGAGGATTTCGATAAGGAAAAAGAGAAAGTAGGGGAATGGTGGTTACAGAAAGGAGTGGAAGAGGAAGTAGAAGAGGAACCGGAAGAAGAGGAGGACTATGAAGAGGAGGCAGAGGGAGAGAGCGGAGAGGATAAGGATGATTTGATATACAGTTTGAGAGAAGAGGACGAGGAGGACGAGCTGGACGTGGCGCTGAAGAACGCGATGGACGCGATGGGGGACGTGAGTGCAGAGGAATTATTAGAATTGAGCGAAACGGCTTTGCGTGAGATGGTGCGAGAGGGAGAAACGGAAGAAACGGAAGAAATGGAAGGAGAGAAGAGCGAATGAGATGATTGGCAGCGGGTTATCATTCAAAAAAATTGCTGATGACTGCAAAAATAATTAAAGTGAATGTAAGTTTTTTATACTCCGCTTGCAAACATAATTAGAAGTAGTAACATGGTAGAGGATATTAAGCATGGAGATTCAAACTCTAAGCCGATAAGGATTTTGCACGTGGAAGATGAGAAGGGTGCACTTGAGATAACGAAATTGTTTTTGAAAAGGAAGGGCTATGACAATTTTAAAATCACGCAAGTTTTATCCGCAGAGCAGGCATTGGAAAAACTGGAATATGAACCTTTTGACGTCATCCTTTCAGATTACAAGATGCCGAGAATGAACGGGCTCGAATTTCTGGAAGAGCTGAGGAACAAAGGAAACGAGGTTCCTTTTATTATCTTCACCGGGAAAGGAGAAGAGAAGGTGGCGATGGAGGCATTAAATAAAGGGGCGAATAGATATATCAAGAAGGATGGTAACCCCGCCGTTCTATTTGATACGCTGGGGCAGCATATCCTGGAGGTGGTAGCGGAGAGGACGAAGCACAAAGACGCCAATATATCCCAATTTATGTCCCAACTTCTCGAACAGGATGCGAAAATAAAAAAGTTGATGAAGAGTAATCGCAAACTTAGTGAGGCATTGGAGTATTTGTATAGCTCACCGCGGACAATGCTCACACCGGAGGAATTAAGACGGATGCCACAACTTCAAGAAAGTGAGATATACGCCTATCTTAAGGAACACCTGGATATAATCATATTGGGACTCCTTGCGGACCCAATGGGTGAAAACGATTATGGTTATAATTATAAGTCAATGAGTGAACGGGAAATAGTAAAAGAAATTCACCGCAAATTTGACGTCCGGGTCGAGCCGGAGATGCTACGCATTCCCCTGGATGAGTTAAAAAGAAAGGGTATAATAACGGATATATCAGGAAAACTGGCAATCACGCCGTTCCATTTGAGATGAAAAAAAAATAGGAGGTGATAAAAATGGTGAAAGACGTATTCTCGTTTGCGCTTGTAACAGCAGGCCTCTTATCATTACTCATCGGATTCTGGGGTATTCACGTGACGGCAACGATAGTCGGGCATTTTAGCGACTCGACGGCTTTATTCTGGAACGTCATATTATTTGCAGCACTTATATCCGCAGGCGGTATTGCAATTGGCTATGTAGTGGGCAAAAGACACGCGTAACACTTTTTAAAGTATTTATTTACCGCCGAGATCACGGAGAGCGCGGAGATGAGATAACTGATTTTTCTGACTCTCTGTGTTCTCTGCGGGCTCAGCGGTAAACAAGTATTTAAAATTTAAAGACATTGATTAACGCAGATTTCACGGATTTATCTCTTTTTGTTATACCGCATTTAACAGGGTTAATTTTTTCATCCGTGTTAATCAGTGTAAATCTGTGTCTATCGGATTGACGGATTTATTGCAAATGTTGTGACTTTATTTTATACTGTCCGAAGTTTTTTTATG
>WJOV01000026.1 GCA_009618475.1 Methanosarcinales archaeon
TAAAAGAAAAAGAGAAGAAAATAACAATCGTTAATGCTGAGCGCGTGATAATAAGCGGCTCCAAAGAGGCGATACTTAAGGAGTACAAAGAGAGAAAGGACCGCGGGTCGAAAGAGAAAGGACCTTACTTCCCTAAAATGCCTGATAGAATCGTGAAGCGCACGATAAGGGGGATGCTGCCCTACAAGCGAGCGAGAGGAAGAGATGCTCTTTCACGGTTGAAGGTTTATCTCGGCATACCCGAGGAATACGAAAAGGAGAAGAGGGAGAAAGTGGAAAATGCAAGTGTAGAAAGATTGTCTCGCAAGTATGTAACTTTAGGGGAGGTGAGTGAAAAGTTAGGATGGGCACCAAAGTAAAGGTAAAGAAAATAGTGAACCAGGTAGGGAAGAGGAAGAAGGCAGTTGCACGAGTGACAATAAAAGAAGGAAAGAGCGGGGTGAGAATAAACAAGAAGCCGCTGGAAATAATAGAGCCAGAAGTGGTGAGAGCAAAGATATCAGAGCCCTTGTTTATCGCTTCTCAGCTTCCTGACATTGAGCTCGAGGGCATTGAGGTGGACGTAAACGTGCGAGGCGGCGGTTTTATGGGACAGGCAGAGGCAGTGCGAACTGCTATTGCTCGTGGATTGGTGGACTGGACGGTGAATGAAAAACTAAAGGAAACTTATCTGGGGTATGATAGAAGCTTGTTGGTTAGTGACGTGAGGAAGAAAGAGCCGAAGAAGTTCGGTGCAAAAGGTGCAAGAGCGCATAGGCAAAAGTCTTATCGGTGAGTGAGGTTTATGATTCCAGTCAGGTGTTTTACATGCGGAAAAGTAATATCAGATGAGTGGGATGAGTATAAGGAGAGGATAAAGCAGGAGGAACCGGGGAAGGTGCTGGACGAGTTAGGGATAAGGAGATATTGCTGCCGGAGGATGCTTCTAACGCATGCAGAGCTGATAGACGAGATAGCGCCGTATGAATAAGCGTGAAGGGGGTTGTAGGGTAGCTTGGACTATCCTTCGGCGTTCGGATCGCCGAGACCTGAGTTCAAATCTCAGCAACCCCATCGTTGTTTATTTAAAAAGGGACGAGGTAGATTTTTTTGGAAGAAGAGAGAGATAAATATACGAAATACGAAAAAGCACGTATCATAGGAGCAAGGGCACTTCAGATAGCCATGGGTGCGCCAGTGCTCATAGAAACGGAAGAAATAGACCCCATAGAGGTAGCCATCGAGGAATTCGAGAAAGGAGTTATCCCGATAACCGTGAAGACGGAGTAATAGTACTTATTTACCGCTGAGCCCGCAGAGAACGCGGAGAGTCAGGAAAATCTTTTACCACATCTCAGCGCTCTCCGCGTTCTCGGCGGTAAACAAACACGAGAAATAAACTGCAAATCCCTTCACTTCTTTAAAAACTCCTTCACCATTTTTATCGCACACAAATCGCCGCAAATAGAACAAGCATCGCTTTCCGAAGGTCTGCCGTTTCTTATTCTTCGAGCCTCCTCGCCATTGATAGCGATTTCAAATTGCCGTTTCCAATCCAGGTTCTTTCTTGCATGCGCCATTTCATCGTCCAATCGTCTCGCGTGCTCTCTTTGCTCATCCTTTACGAGGTCCGCGACGTGTGCCGCTATTTTCGTTACTATCGTGCCTTCTTTTATGTCATTCACAGAGGGCAATGCTAAATGCTCGGAAGGCGAAACCATACAGAGAAAATCCGCACCGAACATTCCCGCAACCGCTCCTCCCATTGCACTCACAAAATGGTCGTATCCGGGTGCGATGTCGGTGACAATAGGTCCCAAGAGGTACAGGGGTGCAAAATCAGTTATATGTTTTATCGTTTTCACCGATGCCTCTATCTCGTCTAATGGCACGTGCCCAGGACCTTCAACAATTGCCTGGACGCCTTCTTCCCTGGCAAACTTCACGAGTTCACCCAGCGTAATGACTTCCATGTATTTCGCACGGTCCGAAGCATCGGAAATACAACCAGGTCGCATACCATCACCCAAACTGAGCGTTAACTCATACTCTTTCGCTATTTCCAGAAGATAATCATATTCTTCGTAAAACGGATTTTCTCGCTCGTTGTGAATCATCCATGCAACGAGGAAAGCACCACCGCGACTAACAACGTCTAAGATGCGCTCGCTACTCCTCAACCGCGCCAGCGAATTAAGATTTACGCCTGCATGAATGGTAACGAAGTCTATACCGTCTTCTGCATGTTTCCTTACCGCATTGAACAGGTCATCCGAGCTCATATCCACCACTGCTCTTACTCCAGCCTTCTCTAAAGCCGCCTGGTATATTGGCACCGTCCCGACTGGCAAATCTACTTCTTTCAAAATCGTTCTTCGTATTTCATCGAGGTCCCCGCCAGTAGAGAGGTCCATTATCGTATCAGCACCGTATTTTAACGCAGTCTTTGCCTTCTCTACCTCTTCCCCGGGATTGACATAATCCTTTGACGTTCCCACGTTCACGTTCACTTTCGTGCTCATCGCTTCGCCAATTGCTTTTAGCACGATGTCTCTGTTCGCAGCATTTCTCGGAATTACAACTCTACCTGCTTCGAGAAGTCTTCGCAATTTCTCCACGCTAACCCCTTCTGTCAGAGAAACTTTCTCTAATTCCTTTTCTTCCCACTTGACTGCGATAGAACTGGTGCTCATTTTTTTAGCTGCCTCTTTTTCTTAAAAAGAAAACCCGCACTAAAAGAAAAACTTTTTCTTTGGTAACGCTTCCTTTCTTAAAGAAAGTTTGTGTGAAAATCTGTGTAATCCTGTGGTTATAAACGTGCGATTTCGGGAATTTTACCCCACGTTGCAAGCTTGTCCTTGTATATTATAAGCGCACCTGCAATGCCCTCCGCGTGTTTAATCAAGTGAAAAGCTTTCGGGATAGAACGAGCATCGGTAACGGAATTGCAGAGCGCAGTAGCTGCGGCATCGGACAATGATGCGCTATTGCTTATCACCGTAGCGGCATCGGCGGTTCCAAAGCTTATGGAATGCCCCACGGTCCCGGAAGACGTGCATATTCCTAATAGGGAAGAGGAAGGGTTTATCTTAAGTGCAATCCTGTTCGAGAATGGACTTTCTCCCGCATATATACCTACAAGCACTTCGCGATCACTTATCAATGCAACGTCGCCACCGTTATCCACCATTGCATGAGTTGCCCCGGCATCCCGCATCGCTTCTACCGCGAACTCTGCTAAAGTCCCCGCAACTGCTGACATCGGTCCTATGCCAAACTTCCCCGCGGATTCTATCATTCTTATCACTATCGCGGGTATCTTATCCCTTTCTTCTATCCGGTAACTTTCGAGCGTCACGAGAAAATAAGGATGCCATCGCACGAACCCTTCCAATTCCTTTCTACGCTGTTTTATCGCCTCTTTTGCTATCTCTATATACTTCTTCTCGTCTGCCGTTATCCATACGAAAGTCTCTTTTAGCCGGAAACCCTCTTTCATCTCTTGTTTTAGTTTCCTTTATTAATATAACCATCAAAGAGATATTTAAAATCTGTGTAATCTTGTGGTTAGTCCATAAAATGAAAAAGGAAGAAGTATGCAGCAGGTTAAGAGAACTATTGAGTGATGCAGTTGAGCGAAACGCTGCGGAGGCATTGCTGCTTTCCGGTGGGTTGGACACGAGCATTTTAGCTGCTGTTTCTAAAGTAGCGTGTAAAAACAAGAAAGCTCTTACAGTCGCTGCTCCTGACCTTGAATATGCAAAAAGGGTAGCTCAGAAGTTCCGTTATGAGCACCATCTGCTCCACATAACAGAAAACGAAGCATTAGAAAGAATACCGGAGGTGATAAAAGCAGTTAGAAGTTTTGACCCCGCTCTTCCCAATGATTTAGCCATCTACGTGGCGTTAAAGGAAGCAAAAAATCTCGGGATAGGAAGCGTAATGACCGGTGATGGAGCAGACGAGCTTTTTGCTGGTTATTATTACATGCACGAGCTTTCGCATGATGCGTTGAACAAATACATAAGAAATATTTCAAGAACGATGTATTTCTCCTCTAACAAACTTGGAGCTTTTCTCGGCGTGGAGATAAAACAGCCGTATCTCGATAAAGAAATTGTTGACTTCGCGCTCGACATAAACCAGGGCTTGAAGGTAAAGGAAATAGAAGGGAGAAAATATGGGAAGTGGATATTGAGAAAGACGTATGAAAAGGAATTGGGTGAGATAGCGTGGAGAGAAAAAGAACCGATAGAAGTTGGTTCCGGAACGACAAAGCTCAGAGCGATTATCGCTTCTAAAATTTCGGATGCTGAGTTCGATGCGAAGAAAAGAGAATACGAGATGGAATTCATGAATAAAGAGCATCTCTTTTTTTATGAGATATACAAAGAGGTCGTGGGTGACGTTCCGAAGCCGAAAGGAAAGGCAAATGTATGCCCGCTATGCAAGGCGGAACTGCCAGAGAATCGATTCCATTGCAACATCTGCGGGTTCTCATATCCCATTGGTAGATACATTGAAAAAAATCATATAATTCAAAGCTCAAAAGAAGATGCATCCACTTGCTTATAAATACCTGAAAAAGGTATTGGAAGAGAAGAAGCTCGTAGGACCTGACGAAACGTGTGAATATTATCCATGCCATTTCGTGGGTCAGGATTGCACGTGGTGTTTCTGCCCTTTTTATCCCTGCGAAGACGAGCAAACCGGCGGTGAATGGGTGAAGACGAAGGACGGTGGACGTATTTGGGGATGTTCAAATTGTTACTGGATACACAAATCGGAAGTTGCGGAGGAATTGCTGGAGACGTTCAAGAAGTTTGGAATAGACGATGTTGAAGAGATTGAAAAAAGAAAGGAAGAAATAAAGAAGATATTTTCAGTTTTAAAAGAGAAACATCCGCCTGATAAGCACAAAAAGCAGTCTTGAGAATTTTATTTTTCCCTGAATTCACCTATCCGGTACTCCGCTTTGTAAGGGTCATAAACCAAGTTATGCTGATAATCTACGGATAAATGAATTGCCCAATAGCCAAAACGCCCTTCGTCCAGGAAGATTTTTATCGTATGCGTATCATGATAGCCCATTGCGGTTGAGAGGTCTTCAAAGTCATACAATTTCCAGAACGGGTCAATTATGAACCAATTAG
>WJOV01000025.1 GCA_009618475.1 Methanosarcinales archaeon
ATAGGGATAAGGAGATATTGCGTGTGGGGATAATAGCGGAACTGGATGCAGTGAATTTGTATGAGCAACTCGCGGCGATGTGGAAAGAGATAATGGAGAAGTTTGAGGGGTTTCCATCGCAAAAGAGGGTTATCGAACTGCTGTTGGAGAGAGGATTTCAAGTGAGTCCCGAAGGAAAAGTAGTCTCCGGCGGGATTGAAATACCGCATACACAGATAGCAAACGAGATAGGCGTGGACCGGCGCGTAGTTGATATGACAGTGAAAAGAATCCGGAAGGAGCCGGAGTTGAAAGAAATATTTGAAAACATTCGTTCTATTTCATTTCTCGTTGACGTCGCTCCTTTGTTGGGGCTCAGTGTAATTATAATCCATCCTAAGGATGCGAAGGAGAAGGGGATACTTGGCGAAGTTGCTACGGTGATGGCAAAGCGGGGATTTAGCATAAGACAGGCGGTTAGTGATGACCCGTATTTAGTGGACGACCCGAAACTCACGATTATCGCCGATAAAAATATATCCGGTGAGCTAATAGAAGAGATAGGACGGATAAAGAGTGTAAAAGGCGTGCAGATTCATCAATAAACCCTTTTCTTTAAAACTTTTAAGAAAAGTTTTATCAAAAAAGCTTCGCAGGAAAAGAAAAGCGTTTTCGGAAAAGAAAAAATGGAATTTTCAATTGTGCCGGATGAGGAGATTCTGGAAGGAAAAACCACTGACATATACTTCCTCAGGGCAGAGGAAGTGCTGAGGCGGAAAGGAGTGAACCCGGAGGTGGTGGCGGAGGTTATTACGACGGGAGGAGGATGGGCTGTGCTGACGGGTCTGGAAGAAGTGGCTCATTTGTTGGCAGGGAAGGACGTGGACGTGTATGCGATGCCGGAAGGCACGATTTTTTTTCCTTATGAACCCGCTTTGCGTATTGAAGGGCGCTATCTGGAGTTTGCGAGATATGAAACGCCTTTGCTGGGGTTACTCTGTCATGAGTCGGGGATAGCGACGAAGGCGGCGAGGATAAAATGTCTTGCAGGCGACGTTCCCGTAATTTCCTTCGGCACGAGGAGGCAGCATCCGGCATTAGCGGCTATGATAGAGAGATGCGCATATCTTGGTGGAATGGACGGTGTGAGCTGCGTTGCAGGTGCGGAACGTATAGGGATAGAAGCAACGGGGACAATGCCCCACTCTTTGATTATCTGTTTTGGCGAGGATAAGCAGAAGGATGCGTGGAAGGCGTTTGACGAAGTGGTAGCGAAGGAAGTGCCGAGGATATGCTTGTGCGACACTTATTATGACGAGAAGAAGGAATCTATAATGGCTGCGGAGGCGCTTGGAGAATCGTTACGTGCCGTTCGTTTAGATACGCCAACATCGAGGAAGGGCGACTTCAGAAGAATTATCGAGGAAGTAAGGTGGGAGCTTGACATTAGAGGGTATAAGAACGTAGGGATATTCGTAAGCGGGGGTATAGACGAGGAGGAAGTGGTAGCGCTGAAAGAAGTCGTAGCGGGGTTTGGCGTGGGTACCAGCGTTTCAAATGCTAAGTGCATAGATTTCGCACTGGATATAATAGAACGAGAAGGAGAACCCTGTGCAAAGCGCGGTAAGCGAGGAGGGAAGAAGCAGGTGTATAGACGGAAAGGTGTAATTGAAGAGGGAAAAGACGAGATAAGGATGGCGAAAGAAGCACCGCCAGAAGATATGGAGTCGTTGTTGAAGCCGATGATTCTCAAGGGAAAAATAGTGAAGGATTTTTCGTTTTCGCTGGAAGAGGCGAGGAAGAGGGTGCTGGAGCAGTTGAAGAGTGTTGATTGAATTTTAAAAATACTTGCTTTTCCCTTTATACGCGGAATACAAAGACTACATTTTTCTTGAAAACAACAATTTCTTTGATCAAACTTTCTTTTCAAAAGAAAGTTTGTGTGATAATCTTCATCGTCTCCTCCGCAGGTATTTCATTCTCCTTACAGACCGCGATAGTGCAAAGATTGCTTATTTCTATCTCTTTAAGGTAAAGAAAACCTATTGTCGTGCCGATATTAATAGGATAACCTCTTAGCGTTTTTTTTATCGTTTCAAAGAATTGGTTCCGGAGGGCATTCTCAAAAGGAACAAGCGATACGCCCTTTACAATGGCTTGCGGGGTCGTGGAGCGGAGCCCCACATTCTCCGCATCATAAGACGACAAAGCCCCGGTTAACACTTCCTTATACGCAGATGCCGGCATCAACTGGATAGCAGCGCTCACGTTCTCCGCCGAAATCGAATCCTTCACCGCATCGGCATCGTAATCGAATGCGTATACGTGAGGCAAAAAATATTTCCTCATCTCTTCCTCCGCTATCCCTTCGGATTTGCACCGCAGCAAAGTCATGAGGTTTGCGAGGTCAAACTCAGTGCCAACGATTTTTCTTACTATTTCCTTATCCTCTCCATTTAGCCGCTCTATCCTGCTCCATATAGCACCGAAGAGTTCCCCATCAAGGGCATTCTCGATAACTAAAATCCTCTTGCTTTTTTCGTACTCCGGCAATGCTTCTTCCAATACTCGCCCATACGGATTTTCTAATTGGTTTATCACGCTTTCTACCGAGTCAAGCTCTGTCAATCGGCTTATTCTTCGCTTGAAGTACTCTTCAACCGGGAAAAACATAGTAGCTTCGGTAGTTCCTGTTTTTGTTCCTCCAATTTCCACCGCTTTAGCGCGGATAACCGCTTTTAAATTCTTTACCTCCAATCGTCTGAGAAGTTCCGCAAAAACCGCCCTTATCACGCCTTTCGTTGATTTTATCGCCATCAAGTACTGGTCTATTAGTTCTTCCTTCAACGCTTTCTCTATACTTCTTGCATCTACCGCTACTACCGCCGCTTTCGTTAATTTCTCCTTATACGCGGTGTCCATCAGTGAAGACAAGAAATCTTCCCTGCGAGCATCTACAAGTTCTCTTAATCTTCTCTCGTCCAGAAGCTCGCTCATCCTCGCCCTTATCCTCGCATATACATACGCATATTTCGATACGCTCATCATATTCGCCCCGCTGTCTGTAAGTAATTACTCAATATCCCGCGGACTTATAAATAAAAATTCCACGCTCCATGTATGTAGGTACTATCCTTGCATCAACCTGTTCACCGCATTGATAAATGCCTCTACCGAAGCCATCACAATGTCTTCGCGTACACCGCGTGCCGTTATTATTCTCCCGCCCTTCTCCACACCTACGGTTACCTCTGCAAGAGCATCAGAACCACCGGAAATCGCCTCTATCCTGAAATCCTTTAGTTCAATGCCACCACCTATTTCACCGCCTATTATTTCTTGAATCGCTTTTAGCGCCGCATCCACGGGACCAACACCCATCTGCGCACTTGTGCATTCCTTTCCTCGCACCATTGCTTTCAGCGATGCCGTTGGTATCAAATTGTTCCCGGTCATGACCGAGAGCTCTTTTAACGTTACCATTCGCTCGTGCCTTGAAACTTCCCCGGTTACAACCTCCGTTATCGTAAACAGGTCATCGTCGGTAACTCTTTTACCGCTCGCACCAAGTTCCTTTACGCGCTCAAGTATTTCATCAAGTTCTTCTTTCGATGGTAACATCCCGATTTCTGACAGTTTCTTCTCTATCGAATGCCTTCCCGTATGCTTCCCAAGCACAATCCGTCTTCTATGCCCCACCATTTCCGGTGTCATTATCCCCGGCTCAAAGGTATCGCTCCGTTTTAGCACGCCATGCGCATGTATTCCCGACTCGTGAGAAAACGCATTCTCGCCTACGATTGGTTTAGTTATGGGTATTTGTACGCCTGAGAACCGCTCAATAAGCTTTGCCGTCTCGAATAAATATCCCGTCTTTATGTTTGTCTTTAGCCCGTATATCGAGTTTAAACCCATCACGGTCTCAACGAGGTCTGCATTACCTGCTCTTTCTCCTAACCCATTCACAGCTACCTGAACCTCCGAAGCTCCTGCTTTCACTGCCGCCAAACTGTTCGCTACCGCCAGACCGAAATCATTATGACAGTGTATGCTGAGGGGAACTTTCACGGCACGATGTATCGCCTCTACAAGCTTGAACATAGAGAAAGGTTCACTCACACCCACCGTGTCGGGCACGTTTAAGATGTCGGCACCTGCCTCTTCCGCAGTTTTGTATAACTCTATCAGATAATCCAACCCCGTCCGTGTCGCATCCATTGCCGAAAACATGCATATACAACCATGTTCCTTGACATACCTCGTCATCTCATAAGCCCGCTCTTTCACCTCTTCTTCGCTCATCCTCGTCGTGTGCTCACGCTGAATCGCAGAGGAGGGCACGAATATATGAACCATATCAACACTACAATCAATGCAAGCGTCAATGTCCTTTGGCAATACCCTCGCCAGTCCACATATCTTCGCCGAAAGACCTTCATCACAGATATGCTGAACTACCTCCTTCTCCTCCTTTGACGTAATCGGAGTTCCTGCTTCTATTATGTCCACGCCCAGCCTGTCCAACTGCCTTGCAATCGTTCTCTTCTGCTCTCCGGTAAACGAAATGCCCGGAGTTTGCTCTCCATCTCTCAACGTCGTATCAAAGACCTCTATTATTCTATCCTTTTCGTGCATTTCTCTTTCCCCATTATGGTAATCTGCTTTAATCATTTAAATAATTTTTAAATCCATTTCTCATCCTTCAATAAAAGCATTTATGAAAAATATATGGATAGCGAAGCGAATAAAGGGGAAGAGTAGTAAGCTTTTGAGGGATAGATTTCAGCATAGATGAGGAAAGGGAAAAGGCTCTTAAAACTGGATATATAAGTACCGCTTTATACTAAACTTTTTATGGACACTGCATCTCAAAAATAAGATGTCGAAAAAAAACGAAAAGCTTTTTATACGCTATGATAATATACATTGAAACTTGGGTTACATGCTTCGTGCTTAATTACAGGCTTCGTACTTAACAGTAGTTGGCAAAGCATATAAAATATAGCCTCATCTTATATATCTATTATTTTTCTTATGTATATCTATGTGTTCTGTCATC
>WJOV01000137.1 GCA_009618475.1 Methanosarcinales archaeon
TCTAAAAACTAATTTGTTGAGACACTAGCTCCTACCGTTGGATTTGTAACTTTAACTGTAAGCACCTGTCCAGCCCTTACTGTAAGTTTAAAATACTCCGGGGCATCATCTGGAATATCATAATCCGTCACATAACTCCCCGGCTGTATCTCAATCGCAGTCTCAAAACCATCTCCACCTGTCGGCAGCGTTTGCTGTGCGCTTGCTATTCCCACTACTCCAAGAAGGAGCAGCCCTATCAGGACGAATGTCCCAACTTTTCCCATTTCCATTCTTTTCATACATATCACCTCCTAATTTCTTATTTCGTTTGGGCTTCTGCAAAATCGCCTACAATCGGCAACTTATACATCTCTCCCTGATACGCCTTGAACATCAGTATTAACCACAGGATTAACACCAAAATCCATATCAACGTTGAAATCGCCCCTCCGATGACCCATCCGGCGAAAGGTATCAACATGACTGTCCATCCAATCACCCACGCTATTATCATTAGTGGTAGAAACGTTGCGATAGACTGCATTGCGTGAAACCGAACGAATTTGTTCTCTTTCTCAAGCACCAGGAACACGATGCCCGTTACCCAGCCCAAAACATAGCACAGAAGCCCCGCTATATTCTCTTCCAAACCCATAGATGTTTTTTCCATTTTTATTTATCACCCCCTAATTTTTTATTTCCATCCCCAGGCAATCCACCAATACTGAGCGGTGAACTGCTCCTTCCAGATGTTCCTGAGGGCATGAAAGGTCTGAGCGCTGCTGCTAAGTTCGCTATCGTCATAGATTGCAGAATCACGTGCCCGGGACCCCACAGGGTAAAGAACGTTTCACCGGCAAGTTTACGCTTAATTCCCTTCAGAAAACCGCCCTTTGCCTTCGCATTCATCTGCATGTTGTCGCTCATGTAAATCATCGCACCCGCCTCGCCATAGACCATCTCTCCAGAAGATATTTTCGTAACGACCATCTGGAGATTATCCCCAATTATTTCGTATTCCATAGTTTACAACCCACCAGGATCTACATTCTTGCTACCCACATCTAACGTTAGGTATATTTAAGCTTTTCGGTCGTTTGTTCCCATTCTACTCTATTCCAAGTCTATTTAATAATCGCGCGCAAAACCGAAATCACCCGGTCTATCTGCTCTTTACTTATAACCAACGGAGGAACCAACCTTATCACGCTTTCAGAAGCGCAATTTATCAAAATTCTTCTTTCACGTGCTTTCTCCACCATTTCACCACAACGCTTCGTTAATTCTATCCCTATCATCAGCCCTTTCCCTCTTATTTCCTTCACTACCGGGTTTGAATCTATCCTGCCCTCATGAACCTTTTCCATTAAATACGCGCCAAGCTCTCTTGACCTTTCCACTAACTTTTCCTCCTCTATCACTTTCATAGACGCCAATGCAGCAGTGCACGCCAGCGGATTGCCGCCAAAGGTTGACCCGTGCTCACTGGTTTCAAATTCTATCCCTTCTTTTGCGAGCATTGCACCTATTGGAAAGCCAGCGCCCATCGCCTTAGCTACCGTCATTATATCCGGCTCTACGCCTTCGTGCTCCTTACAAAACCATCTCCCCGTGCGACCAAACCCCGTCTGTATCTCATCTAAAATCAGCAAAACATTTTTCTCCGTGCATATTTCTCGAACCTCTTTCAAATAGCCCTCTGAAGGGACTATTACACCGGTTTCGCCTTGAATGGGCTCTAATATAACCGCGGCAGTATCATCATCTATTGCCTTTCTAATTGCCTCTGCATCGTTGTATCGCACGAACTTAACTCCGTTCAGCAATAGAGGTTCAAATACGCTTCTGAATTTTGTTTCAAACGTTACGCTCAACGAGCCGAGCGTTCTTCCGTGAAAACTGCCTTCCGCAGCTATAAATTTATGCTTTCCCGTCACTTTACTTGCCAGCTTCAACGCCGCTTCCACACTTTCCGCGCCTGAATTACAGAAAAAAACCTTGTCCATACCGCATTTCCCGGATAGCTTCTCTGCAAGCTCCACCTGCGGCTCCGTGTAATACAAATTCGAGACGTGCATGAGCTTCTCAGCCTGCTCTTTTATCGCTTTCACTACTTTCGGATGGCAATAACCAACTGCATTTACTGCAATTCCACCGACGCAATCTATATACTCATTTCCAAAGGAATCACTTACCGTTGCGCCCTTTCCCTCTGTTATCACTATTCGTGGTCTCTTGTAAACCGGCATCATGTATTTCTTTTCCTTCTCAAAAACCTCTTCCGGGGACGAAAACATCTATATCACCGCCTTATCTTTGCCCTTTAAATTCCTTACTACAATCACATGTATGTCTTCCATTTTATTCCAATGTCATTTATCTATTTGGAGAAATAACCTTTGACAAATTCTAAAAATTCTCTTATCGCTTCCCTTGGTTCAGAACTGATTCTGCTCTCAACAACATTCTGCTCCTCACCATCATGAAAATGTCTTGGAAACGTTTTTACCTGCACCCAAGCTTTATGTGATGCATTGTCATGGCGATAGATTTTTCCATCAATATGTCTTCTTTCCCAGTGATAGGAATACTTGCCAGAAATAGAAATCCAAACATCTAAAAAGCTTCCGTCAAGAATGGAAATCCTTAATTTTAAAGGTTCTCCAGATGGGAGCTTTATTATCTTTGTGTCCATTACGATTTCGCTAAATCCTTTTGCTATGGATTCAAGTTCCAGGTAAATTTTCAATATTCTCAATCTCTTTGTCTAACCTTTTTATTTTCTCCTCGATATTTTCGATAACTATCAAATCCTCCCAGCTGGGATGTTCAGCTACACTACCATTCTTTATGGCTTCTTCTAATTCTTTTGGAGAAGATATGTTTCTATACCTCGACAAAATCTCTAACTTCTCAGCCATGCAATCCCTCTTCTTTGATTTTAAATACTCTAATAAACTCTCTGCAAGTAGTTCGTCCTTGCTCACTCCTAAATCCTCTGCTACATGTGTCAGAAGTCTTTCTGATGTTGCCAAATTAATACCTCCTATTTTATCCTTCTCACTTAAGTGTATATAAAACTTCCTTTCTATTTGGATTCGGTAGTATTTGCTACACGCTTTACATGTCATTACCCCCCTATTTTTCTCATCAACGCCCTTGAATTCTCTCCCATCTCTTTTTTTACTTTCACCGCCTTGCGCTCTTGGATTTCTCTCGCATCTCTTTTATCCCCTTTGCAATCGCATTCACAATCTCCCCTTTTCTCCCTGTTTTATTCACCAACACTCTTCCGCTTTTATCCCAGTGCGTCTTCGGATATGCTTTCTCTTTCTCCACCTCCGGCTCTAAGTTGAGTATCCTCGCAACTTTTTCTATTTCCTCCACCTTTGGTGATTTCACCGCATTTCTTCTCGATACGATTCGACCTCCCCCCCTTGTCTTACCCACCGTTAAATACGCAGGCCAGATGACCATTTTTTTCATTTTTTTCGGTTGTTGTTTTTATTTTTGTTTCGCCAAAATGTTTTTTAGTGCCGGATGCCTATAACTTTTACACCTGTCTTTTTGTTTTATAATAAAAGTATAGGGGGTGATAAAACCGAATGGTGGGGACGGAGAAAGAAGAAATCGTAAAAAAATGCACAGGGATGCTTGAAAAAATGATGAAAGATATCTCGGTTCCGAGAAACATAAGGAAATCGGCGATTGAAATAAAGAATAAGCTGTTGAACGGCGATGAATCACAGGCAGTGAGAGCAGCCGCGGTGATTTCCGATTTGGAGGAACTGACTAATAACCAAAACATCCCATCACACATGAGGACGTCAATTTGGAGTATAGTGAGTCAGTTAGAGACGATTTCCGTTGAAGAGTGAAAGCGGGGGTAAAAACCCACGGGATTTTACGAGATTAACACTAAAACTTTTTAGAAAAAAGTTTTATCAAAAACCTGTTTCTTTATTAAAGAACCCGCAAGCCCTGAAAGGGTTTATGTGTAATCTTGTGGTTAATAAAAAGCAAAGATAAGATATGATAACAATCGCGATAGCAGGGAAGCCAAATTCGGGCAAATCCACCTTTTTCAAGGCGTCCACACTCGCAGATGTTGAAATCGCCTCGTATCCGTTCACAACCATATCGCCAAACGTCGGGATTGCATACGCGAGGGTAAAATGCCCTTGTAAAGAGAAAGAGATTCAGCAAGCGATAGGTAGAGCGTGCGGGAATTGCAGTGATGGCTTTCGCTTCGTGCCCGTGGAACTCATAGACGTTGCAGGTCTGGTTAGAGGTGCACACGAAGGAAAGGGATTGGGAAACGAATTCTTAGACGAGCTCAGGCGGGCAGAGGCGATAATACACGTTGTAGATGCCTCAGGCGGGACGGATGCAGACGGGAACGTGGTAGAGATTGGGACTCATGACCCGCTCGAAGACGTTCTCTTTTTCCAGGAAGAGCTGAAAATGTGGGTAAAGGGGATAATACGCAGAAACAGAAGGAAACTGGAGAGGAAAGCGGAATTAGAAGGTGCGCAGATAGCGAGATTGCTTTCCGAGCAATTAGCCGGCGTTGGAGTAACCGAAGAACAGGTAAAAGCCGCTATATCGGCATCTCTCGTTTCGGATAAACCTAACATGAAGTCGTGGGACGAAGAGGACCTGGAAGATTTAGCGTTACAGCTAATAAAAAAGAGTAAAAGAATGATTATTGCAGCAAACAAAGCGGACATAGCGCCGGAAGAGAACATAATAAAGTTGAAGAAGCTCGAGGGTAAGGGCAAAGGAGAGGGCAAAGAAGAAGCTGTGGTAATTCCATGTTCCGCAGAGGCAGAGCTCGCTTTGAGAACCGCTGCAAAGAACGAGTTCATAAAATACCTGCCCGGGGATACGGATTTTGAGATTGCGCACGAAGCGGAAGTCACGGAAAAACACTTTT
>WJOV01000024.1 GCA_009618475.1 Methanosarcinales archaeon
CATGTGATAGAACCGGGCGACCTTGTATATTCTCTTACGTATAGAAGATTAGAAGAGGCAACCGATAAGGTAAGACCGGATAAGACGGAAAAAAAACCGCTTAGATTGGGCATAATGGCGGAAAGCATAGAATTTCATAAATTCTCGCACCGATTGCGGATAAAAGGCGTGATTGAGAAAGGAATGGATACTGAACTGGGCTCTTATCATACCTTTAACATCGAACCCGGCGTTGCGCTTTCCATCGTCAAGACGTGGAAAGAACATCAGCTAAAACGGCTGAGAGAAGCGGAAAAAGCTGTTTCTTCGCCTGACGTAATCGTAGTCACCATAGAGGAAGGCGAGGCAGTTGCTGGTATAGTAAGACAATATGGCGTGGATGAGCTTTTTTCTATACGATATGGCTCGGGAAAAGGCATGGACAGAGAAGACGGAACTAAAAAGGATTTCTTTTATGCCACGCTAAACCAGTTGAAAAACTCTTTTCTTTCCACATCCGCAGCAGCAATAATCATTGCGGGTCCCGGTTTCGTAAAGAACGATTTCTTTTCGTTCTTAAAGGAAAAGGACTCGGAGTTAGAGAAGAGCGCGAGAACGGAGCAGGTTTCGAGTGTCGGCACGGCGGGGTTCATAGAAGTTTTGAAACGAGGAGCTGTGGAACGGCTAACAAAGGAGGAGCGGCTGACAAAGGAAGTCAGGCTGCTGGACCGGTTAATGGAAGAGATAAGCAAGGAAAAGGATGGAAAGGCGGTGTATGGTAAAGAAGAGGTGAGAAATGCTTTGCGGTACGGTGCGATAGAAACTTTACTTGTCAGCGATGAAAAACTCATGGCGTCAGAGACGGAAGAAGGGGGCGGGGAGAAGGGGAGAGAACAGATAGAAAGCATGCTTAGAGACGTGGAAAGGGGAAGAGGGAAAATAGTGGTGTTCAGCACCGAGTTCGAGCCCGGTAAGAGGTTAAATGGGTTGGGTGGTATTGCTGCACTATTGAGGTTTAAAATTGAATAGTTTTAGTATGAAGCGAGAATGCAATTGTATCTATATTGTCTAAAGAAAAACCGTCCTCTTCAGCGCCTCTTAAAGCTCGTGAGACTACGTTTTTTAGCTCGGAAGCATGATGCTGTGCCGCTTCTCTCGGATGGATACCGCCGTATTCGGGCTTATATGTTGATTCTGCTTCGTATATCACCTTCTCTTCGCTGACCAGTGCGGCGCTAAGGTTCCATGCTGTTCCTTCGAGACCTAAGATAATCGTCATTTGGAATTGAAAACTTTCGATCAATGTCGTTTACCATCCCACGAACAAACATCATAAAAGATACATTTCTTTCTTTCCCCGTCATGAAGACATCCTTCAGCAGTGCATACGAACCCCATTTCCCACAGTGCCATATCAATCTGTCTCGTAGTGAGATTGTATCTTTTGCCAAATTCTCTGATTGCTTCCACCAAATCATTTTCATAAAAAGGGAAGCTTATTCTTTCGGCTACTTTAACGGCATGGCTGTCCACAAAAATCAATTCAGAGTAATCAAGGGCTCTCTCATTAAACAGATTCTCTGTTTGCAGAAACAGCAACGCTTTCGTGCTTATCCCCCGTATCTGTTCCAGAAGTGATCTGATGATTATCGTTCTCTTAGTTTTATCATCAGTCAATGCGTTTATCTTTGAAAAAAGCTTGTTGAAACTCGAAATCTCAGCGTTATTCAGTAAACAGAACGTGTCATAGTAGAAAAATACTCTTGGCTCTCTCCTATTCGGGAGCTTGAATTCGTTAATCAGCTCCTTCCACCCACTCACAGGACATTCATTTCTATAACCACATTTTTCGAACGCTTCCTGTCTGCACCATAAACCTTCACGGTAGAACTTCTCTGATCGGTAACGTTTTTTTATCTCTTTAATTATCTCTTCATTTGATTCATATTCATTGAATTTTATGTCTAAAATAGATTTGATTACCTCCTCTTTTCGCTCAGAATAAGGGCATCCCGGAGGAAAATCCTTTTTCAAAGTGATCAACTCTTTGTTCCCAGAAGTACACATCTCTGCCATCTTCCTAAGCATAGGATCCGTAGATCTGCCAAAAGACTGTGAAAACGCAAGATACCATAGAGAGAAGTCAAAATCGCCAGTATAGTTCCAGATAGCATTGAAAGATTTCTTAAATACGTTATCCATGTCCCTGTTCTTATTAATAAGCCAATCACGGTCCACATCGCCTTTTGAATACTCTCTAATTATATCAGCGATCTTTCTTTCTCTATCCCCGATATAGCTATTTCCGTTCATTCTTATCTCAGACGAGATCAGGATCTACAACCCAATCTACTGTTGAACTTAGTGTGCCAGGTGCACCCTCTCGAAAGACACCGAGGAAAAACACCTTCTCTTTGGGGGTCGTTGTACCTGCATAAAAGTAGTATACCCTTATTTTGAAATCGACCTCGTTTTCGTAAGCGTGTTTTTTTATTATTTCGGCTCCCAGCAGTTTTCTGCTGTAATATTCAACCTCAAAAAGCTCAGGAAGTTCTTCGCTACCTCTCCATGTTTTCGACGTAAGATTGAACATCTTGTCCCACTCTTCCTGTTTCCAACAACTCAACCAGTCTGCCATTAGTCTTTCTGGTGTCCCAGTTGCGTAAGAATTAGGATCTATCATTGGATATTCCGTCGGAAAAGCCTGCTGAGTGTTGAACTTTCGCATCGTCTAGTATGTTGCCGACGAACGAATCGTAAGTAACTAAATCGCCTGTTAAATGCTCCCCTTTCTCACCAACAAGTCTGCTCACAGAATCTGGCTGATTAAAGGGTGTAAGCAGTGCGCTGACCTCGTATGGCTTTGTATCAAAAGCATAAGAATCCTTGAAAGGACCGAATACCATTGTAAATCCACCATTTTCAACTTTGGATTTTCCCTGGGCACAAAGCCCTGTCGGTGCATCAAGTTGCATCATTAACACTGCGCCATCAGGCAGGTCTGTTACACCAAAGACCTTCACTTGACCGTTTTCGTAGGAGGTGTCTGTGATTTCGAGGATAGAAAACTCCCTTGTCTGCTCCGTTATTGGCGTTGGCGTGGGTGTTGACGCTTATTCCTCAACACATCCTGCAAACATCGCCACCGCTACAACTGCTGCGATTGCTATTAAACCCACAATGTTTTTTCTTTTCATCTTTTTTTCCTCCTAAATTTCGTAATAGTTACACTTAATATATAAATCATTTGGTCGTGTATCATATTCGGTTAAAGTTCACTTCTATTATGCAATCTCTCATTTATAAATTCCAAGTTCTCTTTTCTTTTTTCCTATAAGCAGCCTTCATATAGTTTCTCTTTCCTTTTACTACACACAAGTTTCTCTATAAATTTTAACTGATCTTGAAACACGACCAAACAAATACAAAATCCCTTTTGACATTATGGATATAGAATAAATATAAATAAGGATAATAGTTAATTTATCAAGAAGGTATAAAACATGGGCACGAATGCTACAACACAAATAAAAATATCAAAAGGTCGAATTACCATTCCAGAATCCCTTAGAGAAGAATATGAATTGCATGACGGCGAATCTATTTTACTGATTCCCGTTGAGAATGGAATTATGGTAAAACGCAGGTGTGACATGAAAAGTTTGCGAGGCTCTATAAAGGAGATAGATGTAGAGAAAGCATCAAAGTTCATCAGAAAACTAAGGTCGGAATTCTCAAGCGCTACTGACTGATGATGGTAAAATTGGAGAATTGAAAGAGGTAGAGGTCATCTGGTAATTTTCAATCTACTCTCCTTTTATTCCATCTCCCTCTTCATATAATATCGTCATTCTACTTCCTCTGCTTTCCCCTCTTTTTTAAGTTCTACCAATGCTTCATGCACCAGAGATAATTCCAATCGCAATTCATTGGCTATATCATAAGGATAAGAATCAGGATTTTGCTCTAAATAACGATAAATCTCCTCTTTTATCTCTTTCAATGGTACCTCTCTCAGCCTTATCTCTTTTACTCCCTCTAACTTCTCCCTCACTGCTTCTCGCAATAAGCCCACAACTCCTTTTTACTTTTATCTTGACGGCTTCTATTTTTTCTGAGTCTCTCTTTTTCCGTCATCTCCGCGCTCTCCGCGGTAAGTAACCAAATACAGAAAAGGCTTCAATACTTCACTCTACCACCTTTAACATACTTGAACTCCTCCGGTTTCCGCTCTGTTTCTATCAATTCCTTTGTTCTGCCTGCTATTATCGTCTCGATATCCTCCGCCTCCTTATCTACCGCACTCTTCGCAATATGCAAATCATCTATCTTCATCATCCCGGTTGCCGCCTCGGTAGCCGAGATAAGCGCCTGTAACTTCACCTTCAACGGGTCTAATATTCCTTCTTTCTCCACGTCTTTCACGCACTTATCCCTTCCCGATACGCCCACGTTCTTATTACCTGCGAAATGCTCTGCCCTGAGCTTCGCAACCGTATCTATCTGGTCCATTCCACTGTTCTTCGCTATTGCCTTTGGTATCGACTCCAGAGCGTCAGCAAAAGCATCCATTGCCAGTTGCTCCTTACCACGTATCGTTTTTGCAACTTTTCTTAACCGATGTGCGCATTCGGATTCCACCGCACCGCCTCCCGGCACCACCCTGCCGTCTTCAATCAGTTGCGCAACGGCGTGCAAAGCGCTTTTTATCTCGCCTACCATCCCCTCTAAAACCCTGAGTGACACGCCCCTTATAATTATCGTGGCAGATTTCTTATGCACACAGTCTTCAAAGAATACGTATTTATCTCCGCTTATCTCTC